>JAFEDM010000124.1 GCA_018241625.1 Pseudomonadota bacterium
AAACCCTGACCGGAGCCCCTTCAAAAGGCGAGTGAATTCGATGTAACGGCCGTTACAAATCGGCCATCCCGCCAGCTATTGGCCGGGCCGCGACCCCGCGCCCTCGCGCCGCGCCAGGAAGGCCAGTCGCTCGAACAGGTGCACGTCCTGCTCGTTCTTCAGCAGGGCGCCGTGCAGGGGCGGGATCAGTTTGGTCGGATCCTTTTCCTTCAGCATCTCGGCGTCGATGTCCTCGACCATCAGGAGCTTCAGCCAATCGAGCAGCTCCGATGTCGACGGCTTCTTCTTCAGCCCCGGCACCTTGCGCATGTCGTAGAAGATGCGCAGCGCCTCGGCGACCAGCTTCTGCTTGATGCCCGGATAGTGCACCTCGACGATCTCGTTCATCGTCTCGGCTTCCGGGAAGCGGATGTAGTGGAAGAAGCAGCGGCGCAGGAAGGCGTCGGGCAGCTCCTTCTCGTTGTTCGAGGTGATGATCACGATCGGCCGGACCTTGGCCTTGATCGTCTCGTCGGTCTCGTAGACGTAGAACTCCATCCGATCGAGCTCCTGCAGGAGGTCGTTCGGGAACTCGATGTCGGCCTTGTCGATCTCGTCGATCAGCAGGACGGGGCGCTTCTCGGCGGTGAACGCCTCCCAGAGCTTGCCCTTCTTGATGTAGTTGCGGACGTCCTTCACCCGTTCGTCGCCCAGCTGGCTGTCGCGCAGGCGGGTCACGGCGTCGTACTCGTAGAGGCCCTGCTGGGCCTTGGTGGTCGACTTGATGTGCCAGGTGATCAGGTTGGCCCCGAGGGCCTCGGCGATTTCGTAGGCCAGGACGGTCTTGCCGGTGCCCGGCTCGCCCTTGATGAGCAGGGGCCGCTCGAGCGCGACGGCGGCGTTGACGGCCACCTTCAGGTCCTCGGTGGCGATGTAGCGGTCAGTACCTTCGAAACGCTGGCTCATGGGCTCCCCGCGAGCGGGACACGCCCGCATTCGAACAGTTGTTTATCTGCTGGCCAGCCTAAAGCCGCACGCGCAGCTTGCAAGCGGCTTTGGGAACCCGCGCCTGCGGCGGAAAGCGTCACGTTGTGGCGCAGACAGATTCGGCGCTAGGTGAGGGGCCGTAGGGAGGCTCGCAGCGTCTTGAATCTCGCCATCCTCCAGGCTCGCATGACCTCCTCGCGCCTGCCGGCCAAGGTGATGGCGCCGGTGCTGGGCGAACCGATGATCGGCCGTCAGATCGAGCGGCTGCGCCGCTCCAAGCGCATCGACCGGCTGATCGTGGCCACCAGCACCGACGCCAGCGACGATCCGTTGGCGGCCTATTGCGAAGGGCTGGAGCTGACCGTCTTCCGCGGCTCGCTCTCCGACGTGCTGGACCGCTACGCGACCGCCGCGCGGCTGTTCCCGAAGGCCAAGGCGGTGGTCCGGCTCACCGCCGACTGCCCGCTCACCGACCCGGAACTGATCGACAAGGTGATCGAGCATCACCACGAGGCCAACGCCGACTACACCTCCAACACCCTGGGAAGCCGCACCTATCCGCACGGCCTGGACGCCGAGGTGATCCGCCCGAAGGTCCTGCAGGAGGCGGCGGACCTCGCGGCCGATCCCTACGAGCGCGAACACGTGACGCCTTACATCTACCGCCGGCCGGAGACCTACCGCCTTGCGGGCGTGGCGCGGCACAGGTCGCTGGCCAAGCTGCGCTGGACGGTGGACCTGCCCAGCGACCTGGCCTTCGTGCGCGACGTCTACGCCAAGCTCTATCCCTACAATCCGGAGTTCGGCTCCGACGCCATCGTCGCCCTGGAGGTGAACAGCGCGGAGGTTCCGGCATGAGCGTCCCGAAGGTTGTCCTGCGTCCGCTGGAGGCCGGCGATCGCGACCGGCTGCTGGCGTGGCGCAACCAGCCGGAAGTGGCCCGCTGGATGTACAGCGACCACGCGATCTCGCCGCAGGAGCACGCCCGGTGGTTCGAAGGCGCGCTTTCCGATCGCCGCCGCCGATACTGGGTGATCGAGGCCGACGGCAAGCCGGTGGGCCTGGCCAATCTCTACGACCTGGCGCCCGAGCACCGCCGGACCAGCTGGGCCTACTATCTGGCCGATCCGTCGACGCGCGGGCAGGGGATCGGGGCCTTCGTGGAATACTGGGTGATCGAGCATGTCTTTGGCGCCCTGGGCCTGAACAAGCTCTGGTGCGAGGTGCTGATCGGCAACGAGGGCGTCTGGAAGCTGCACGAGGGCTTCGGCTTCCGCCGCGAGGCCCTGTTCCGGGAACATGTGATCAAGGACGGCGCGCCGGCCGACGTGGTGGGTCTGGGCCTGCTCAAGGCGGACTGGGCCGTCCAGCGCCCCGCCAGCCGTGAACGCCTGACCGGCCGGGGCTTCGATCTGCCTGAATAGGACCTTGGCGGCCTAATCCTTCGCGCGGGTCACGCCGTCGCGGGGCTCCGCATAGCCCATGGACTGCAGGTCGGCGTCGGAGACCTCGGTGGCCTGGAAGTCGGTGACGTCGTCTTCGCCGCCCTCGACGGCGCCCGCGTCTTCCACTTGATCCAGCCCCTCGACGGTGCGCGCCCAGACGCGGTCGGCGTTGAATCCTTCGGCGCCGACTGCCCGCCCCAGACCATCCAGGTCGTCTTCGCGTTCCTCGGTGGCGGCGTGGAGGTCGAGCTCGTCGTCCTCCTCGGTGTCGGCGTCGCCGAAAGCGTCCGGGGTGAATTCATCCGCGTCGAGCGCCAGGGCCTCGTCGTCGTCACGATCGCCCTGCGCCTCCGTCAGGTCCTCGACGTTGTCGAGCTCCTCGAAGGTCCGCATCTCGCCGCGCAGCTCGTTCGCATCGAGCTTGTCCTCGTCGAAGGCTTCGGCGCTGTCCTGCGGATCGGCGTCGTCGAAAGCGTCGTTCGGGTCGGGCATGGCGGGTCTCCTCGAAGGGCGTCGAGGGGATCAACCCGGGAAGAAGCCTCAGTGTTCCTTGGCGAACTCGCCCAGCGCGGCCGCCACCTCGGCCATCACCGGCTCCCACGCGCCGAAACCCGGGGGCAGGAACACGCGCGTCTTCGGATACCAGGGATAGGCCTTGGTCTCGCCCAGCCGGGGCCAGGCGCCCGGCGTGGAGATCAGGAAGGTGGGCACGCCACAGGCCCCGGCGATATTCAGCGTGGCGTTCGAGAAGCCCACCACCAGATCGAGCGCGCTGGAGAGCGCGGCCACATCGTCCAGGTCCTGCTTCAGGTCGATGCCCGGCGGCGACCAGATAGAGACACCGAAGTCGCGCTCGGCCTGGGCCAGTTCCGCGGCGCAATCGCCGTACTGCAGGTTGACGAAAGTCACGCCCTTCTGGGCCAGCACCGGCGCCCAGGTGTCGAACGGCGAAAAGAAACGGTGGCGGTTGTCCTTGCCGACCGCGCTCTTCCAGAGGAGACCCACCTTCAGGCCGGCCGGCGCCGCGGCCAGCTGCTCGCGCCAATGGGCGACGCGCGCCGGGTCGGCGGTCAGGTAGGCGTCGCGGGCCGGAAAGGACGCGACCGAGCGGCGGAACTCGCGCAGCAGCGATCCGATCTGGGTCCAGAGGTCGGCCTTGGCGCCGGCCTCCAGCGCCGGGACCACGCGGGTCAGGCGACCGCCGACCAGATAGGTGGCGTGGGCGCTGACTTCCGCCTGCGGGAAGGATCGCTGGAAGAGGGGGACGAGCCGGGTCTCCACCGCCAGCAGCAGCTTGCCGTTGGGGCCCAGAGCCTCGATCACGTCGGGCAGCAGGTTGGCGAACAGGATCTCGTCGCCCAGGCCCTGTTCGCCCACGACCAGCAGGCGCTTGCCGGCCAGGTCGGCGCCCGGCTCCCAGCGCGGCAGGTCGACGGCGAAATCGGTGCGGTTGTTGAATTGGGGATGCAGCCGGGCCTCGTAGTCGTCCCAGCCTTCGCCGATCCTGCCGAGGTCGAGGAGGATGGTGGAGCGCGACAGGCGCATCATCTGCCGCTCATCCTCGGACATCTGGTGCGACAGCGCGCCGTCGCAATCCTCGAGCGCGCCCGCCGTGTCGCCCAGCAGCAGGCGTGCGTTGCCGCGATTGTAGCGGGCCTTGGCGAAGGCCGGGTCGAGCCGCAGGGCCTCGCCGACGAACTGCAGGGCGTTGGCGAAGTCGCCCTGTTCGGAAACGACCGTGCCCAGGGTGTTCCAGAGCATCGGCACCTCCGGCGACTTCATGATCGCCGGGCGCAGGATCTCGATGGCTTCCCCATGCCGGCCCTGGTCGCGGATGGCGCAGGCCAGGTTGTTCGCGCCTTCGGGGTGGTCGGGGTAGCGGGCCAGGAAGTGGCGGAACAGGTTCTCGGCCTGCGGCGCCATGCCCATACGGAAGGCCAGGCGCCCCAGGTCGTTGGCCACCTCGGCGTGGTCGGGCAGCAACTTCAGCGCCGCCTCATAGGCCTGGATAGAGCTGGCGTAGTCGCCGGCGCGCTCCAGGGCGATGGCCAGCAGGTACCAGCCGACACCGCTTTCCTCGTCCTGTTCCAGGGCCTTGATGGCCCAGTCGCAGGCGTCCTTGGTCTCGTTGGCCCGGATCGCCGCGACCGCGCGCTCCAGGAGCGGCGCGACCGCCAGGGCCTTTAGCTCGGCCAGGGCTCCGTTCAGGCGGCTCAGCGCCTCGTTGCTGCCCGCGACGCCAAGGGCGTCGGCGTTGGTGTGCGCCGGCGGCGGCGCCGCGGTCTGCAGCGCCTGGGCCGAAGCGGCCGTGCCGAGCGGGTTCGGCGCAAGGATCGGCGCAGTGTTGGGAGCCTGACGCGGCATGGACTTGGAGTCTCCGACGGATAACAGGACTCCTCGGCGAACATGGCTAACGAGACCTTAAGCCGGCCGCCGAATTCGCCTTCGGCCTGCGGCAGGCCGCCGCGCCCGCCGAGCTGAGCAATGGGGTGTTAACCCGGCGCCCCTAACTCTTCGTGCGCGCGGTCCGGCAGAAGGCGACAATGGGGCATTCGAATCGTAGGGTCGGTTCGTCACGCGTGGCTACGGGAGGCGGGCTTTGCCGCTGAAATTGTCGCTGAAGCCGGGAGAGAAGTTCGTTCTCAACGGCGCCGTCGTGCAGAACGGGGATCGCCGCGGCGTCCTGGTGCTGCAGAACAAGGCCTCTGTCCTTCGCGAGAAGGACATCATGCAGGAGGATGAGGTCAACACGCCCGCCAGGCACATCTACTTCCCCGTGATGATGATGTACCTCGATGAGGCGAATGCCGAGCGCTACTACGACGAGTTCGTCCGCCGGCTCACCGAATTCATGAATGTCATCAGCAACCCGGATGTCCTGGCCGAGTGCGTCGAGATCTCCCGGAACTGCATGACCCGCGAGTACTACAAGGCGCTGATGAGGTGCCGGAAGCTGATGGACTACGAAGAAGCGAGGCTGGGGAATGTCCCTTAGAGCGTATCAACAGGCGGCGACCCGGGTCGAAAACCCGCGGGAGACCGAATACCGCCTGTTCGCCCAGGTGACCTTGGCGTTGATCGAAGCGGGCAAGGCCGACGCGTCCGACATCCCGGCCCGCATCGACGCGCTGGACTGGAACCGGCGCGTCTGGACCGCGCTCAGCGACGATTGCTCCAGTCCGGGCAACGCCCTTCCGGCGCAGCTGCGCGCCTCGATCATCTCGCTGGCGATCTTCGTGGGGCGCCATACCTCCAAGGTGATCCGCGGTCAGGAATCGATCGAGACCCTTATCGATATCAACCGCACGGTCATGCAGGGCCTGATGCCCACGCCGGTACCCTCCAGCGCCGCGGCCTGACCGCCGTTAACCTCCGTCAGAGGCCGAATTCCTGACGCCCGCGCCGCCACGGCGCGGGCGTTTTGCTGTGTGGCCGGGCGCATTCTGCCGAGCCGGTCGGCAGGTCTTGCCTACAGGTCCGCCCGCTCGGCAAAAACTGCCGGGTGCGAACATGCTTAATCGACATATAACGCATTTAAATCAGTAGCTTAATGGGTTCTGCGAGGGTGGTCGAAATGGCCTGATGCTTGCTGCCTAGACGACCGAGCAAAACGCTCGCGGCCGCCAAAACGGCGGTCTGAGACCTAAGAAAAGGACCTAAGTTATGGGTTTCTCGGTTAACACCAACGTCGGCGCGATGGTCGCGCTGCAGAACCTGGCTTCGACTCAATCGAGCCTGATGACCACGGAAAACCGGGTCAACACGGGCCTGGCGGTTTCGTCGGCTAAGGACAACGCCGCGGTCTGGGCTATCGCTCAGAACCAACGCGCGACCTCCCAGTCGCTGAACTCCGTGATCCAGTCGCTGCAACGCGGTCAGTCGACCGTCGACGTCGCTATGTCGGCCGGCAACTCGGTGGCCGACCTTCTCAATCAGATGAAGGAGAAGGCTCTCGCCGCTGCGGACACGACCCTCGACACCAACAGCCGCAACGCTCTGAACACCGAATTCCAGTCGCTGCGCGACCAGATCACCAAGGTGGTCGGTAACGCCACGTTCAACGGCGGTAACATGCTGCAAGGCACGACCGCCACGACGGTGAAGGCCCTGGCCAACGCCGACGCGACTTCGGTGATCACCGTGCAGTCTCAAAACCTGTCGCTGGGCGGCACGGTTCTGACGACCGCTCTGAGCGCGACTGCGACGATCGGTACGGTCACGCAAGCGACGAACATGATCGGCACCCTGAACACCGCGATCGCGAACGTCTCGGCCGCCATCGGCAAGCTGGGTACGGGCGACAAGGCTCTGGCGTCGCACCTGACGTTCATCCAGAACCTGCAGAACACGATCGACGCGGGTATCGGCAACCTCGTGGACGCCGACCTGGCGAAGGAAAGCGCGAACCTCCAGGCGCTGCAAACCAAGCAGCAGCTGGGCATTCAGGCGCTCTCGATCGCCAACCAGTCGTCTTCGATCCTCCTCGGCCTCTTCAAGTAGGCCGGTTGGCGGCGGTGGGGAGCTCTCCCCACCGCCGTTCTTTCCTTCATTGGAGCTTGGGCGCGTGAGCGCCCTCGACAGGTGAGATGGACAGCAAGGTTGCGGCCTTCGCAGCCACACCCGATCCCACGTACGGCCAAAAGCCACCGCAGACGCCTCGCCCCGACACCGGGGCAAGCGCGCAGGCGGCGGCTCCCAGCCAGGATCAGGCGGACATGCGACTGGTCATTGAAGAGGACAAAGCCAGCAATTCCTACGTCTACAAAACGGTCAACCGACTAACGGGTGAGGTGATCCAGCAGCTGCCAAGGGACCAGGTCCTGAAGCTGCGAGAGCAACTCGACTACGAAGCCGGCGCCGTCGTCAGGACCAAGGCTTGATCCTTTAGACGCCCCTTCTGGACCGGGGGCGAAAATTAAGACCTCTTACCGCCACGGTTAAGCCGGAGGCGGCAATCGTCGTTGGCGTTAACCATCTGCTCACCACGATTCCATAGCTTCTCGCTCGAAAGGCCCCGCGACTCGCGCTGAAGGCGAGGAGGGCCCTCCAGGAGACCGCCCATGGGGTTGAGCGTACACACCAACGACGCCGCGCTGATCGCGCTGCAGAATCTGAACAACACGACCAGCAATCTGCAGGACGTTCAGAATCGCATCAGCACGGGCCTGGCGATCAATTCCGCCAAGGACAACGCCTCGGTCTGGGCGATCGCCCAGGGGCAGAGGGCCGATATCGGCTCGCTGAGCGCGGTGAAATCGAGCCTAGACCGGGCGACCTCGATCG
>JAFEDM010000125.1 GCA_018241625.1 Pseudomonadota bacterium
CCGGCCAGCGGGTTCTTGATCTCGTGGGCCAGCATGCGGCCCAGGCCGACGATCGAGCGCAGTCCGCCCGCGGCGTCCGCGCCGGTCCGTTCATGGTTCGCGCCCAGGCCGTGTTTCAGCGACAGGGTCAGCAACACCGACCCGTCGCCCAGGGGCGCGGCAGCGCCGTCGGCCTCGAACGGCGGCAGGCCGAACAGCGTGATGTGCAGGCCGCGCTCGCGCACCGGTGCCTGCTCTTCGATGGCGCGGTCCAGCAAGGCGACCAGGGCCGAGCCCGGCGGCAGGGCGGCGCTGAACCGGCCGCGCGCCAACAGGCTCAGCCCCTGGCCGAACAGGCCCTCGGCGGCCTCGTTCACCGCCACCAGGGCGCCGTCCGCGTCGACCACCAGGGCCGGGTCGGGGCTGAGGTCGAAGGCCGCCGCCTTGAGGGCGAAGACGTCGACGCCCAGGGATTGTGGCAAGGTCCGCCAGCTCATGCCGCCAGCCTCCGCGCCGGCTGATCCCAGAGCGCGGCCAGGCCGGCTTCGACCGCGGCCGGATCCTCCAGGCGGCAGAGCCGCCCCCTTGCCTCCCGCCGCGCCTCGGGGTTCTCCGGCCAGGGCGCCTGTTCGATGTAGGCCGCCAGATGCTTGCGGAAGATCTTCAGGCCCAGGCGTTCGCCATAGAAGCCGAGCGAGTCCCGGAAGTGGGCGAGTGCGATGGCGAGGCGGGTTTCGGCGTCCGGCTCCTCGAACGCCAGACCGTCGAGCTCGGCGGCGATCTGCGCTGCGATCCAGGGCCGCCCATAGACGCCGCGTCCGACCATCACGCCGTCTGCGCCGGAGGCGGCCAGGGCCGCGCGGGCGGTCGCGCCATCCACGATGTCGCCGTTGACGATCACCGGAATGGACACCGCCGCCTTGGTCGCCCGAACGGCCGCCCAATCGGCCTGCCCCTTGTAGAACTGGCACCGGGTGCGGCCGTGCACCGTCACCGCCGCGGCCCCCAGCGCCTCGGCGCGCATGGCGAGTTCGGGCGCGTTCCTGGAGTTGTCGTCCCAGCCCAGGCGCATCTTCACCGTCACCGGCACGTCGACCGCTGCGATGGCGGCCTCGATCAGCCGCGCGGCGAGGTCAGGCTCGCGCATCAGGGCCGAGCCGCACTGGACCCCCGTCACTTCCTTGGCCGGGCAACCGAAGTTGAGATCGATGACCTGGGCGCCGGCCGCCGCCGCCATGCGCGCGCCCTCGGCCATATGGACCGGGTCGCGGCCGACCAGCTGCACCACCATCAGCGGCAGGCCCTCGCCCACCGCGGCGCGGCGCACGACGTCGGGCCGGCCCTTCGAAAGTTCGGCGCAGGCCACCATCTCAGTCGCCACATAGGCTGCGCCCAGGCGGCTGGCTGCGCGGCGGAACGGCAGGTCGGAAACCCCCGTCATTGGCGCGATCCACACCCGGCCGCCGACGGTCACAGACCCAATCTCGAGCGAACTGCTCATTTTGTAATCATCCCCACCGCCGCGTTTTTAGGCATATTGTGCGCTGCGGTAAAGCCCACACTTGCTGGACATCCGCCGCCGCGCCCGTAAACACCGAGCCCATGGGGTCCAAAGCTTGAGTTTCTCGGCGGTCGTGGTGGCGGCGGGCGAAGGCCTGCGGGCCGGGCCGGGCGCACCGAAGGCGTGGCGGCTGCTGGGCGGCCGCCCCATCCTGCGCTGGTCCGTCGAGGCCTTGCGCGCCGCGGGCGCGGACGAGATCGCCGTCGTGGTCGCGGCGGAGCGGGTCGATGGCCTGGGCCAGGCTTTGGCCGGCCTTACCGGTTGGACCGCCGTCGCGGGCGGCGCGCATCGGGCGGCTTCGGTCCAGGCCGGACTGGCGGCGCTCACCGGCGGGCCGGGGCAACCGGTGCTGGTGCACGATGCGGCTCGTCCCTTCGTGTCCAAACTCCATGTCGACCGCTTGCTGACCGCGCTGGCGGACGCCGATGGCGCGATCCCAGCCCTGCCCGTGCCCGACACGCTGAAGCGCGGCCAGGGCCTGGTGGAGGCGACGGTCAGCCGCGATGGGCTGTGGCGCGCTCAGACGCCCCAGGCGTTCCGCCTCGGAACGCTGCGCGACGCCTATACCACCTGGCCCACGGGCGAAGAGCCGACCGACGACGCCGGCGTGGTCGAGCGCGCGGGCGGCCGGGTCGCCTTGGTTGCGGGCGACCCGATGTTGATGAAGCTGACCTACCCGGAGGACTTCGCCATGGCCGAGTTGCTGGCCGGAACGCGGCGGATCGCGCGCACCGGTTTCGGGATCGACGCCCACCGCTTCGGTCCGGGCGACGCCGTCTGGCTGGCCGGCGTGAGGATCCCGCACAGCCATGGCCTGATCGGCCATTCCGACGCGGACGCCGGCCTGCACGCCCTGACCGACGCCCTGCTCGGCGCCGTCGCCGAGGGCGACATCGGCCAGCATTTCCCGCCGTCGGACCCGCAATGGAAGGGGGCATCGTCCGACCGCTTCCTGGCGCACGCGGTCGACCTGGCGCTCGCCAGGGGCGCTCAGGTGCTGAACGTGGACCTGACCTTGATCTGCGAGCGGCCGAAGATCGGTCCGCATCGCGACGCCATGCGCGCGCGGGTCGCCGAGATCATGGGCCTGCCGTTGGAGCGGGTCAGCGTGAAGGCCACCACGACCGAGGGCATGGGTTTCACCGGCCGCGAAGAGGGCCTGATGGCCCAGGCCGTGGTGACCGTCGAGGCGCCGCTCTAGGCCCCTTGGTCTAGTCGTCCCCCGCGAGCTTTCCGCGCTGACGTCGGATCAGGGCGCCGATCAGGTTCACATAGTCGTCGGTCCAGGGCCGCACGCCCTTGGGGTCGGCCGGCTGCCAGCGCGGATCGGTGGCGAACTGGGCCAGCGCCTGTGGAGTCCGGCCGACGATCACCGCGTCCTCGCCCGTGGTCCAGCCGGCCAGGTCTTGCCCTGGCTTGGGACGGAAATGCTGGATGAGCGCCGAGCCGCCGGCGGCCCGCGCCACCGCCTGGGCCGGGCCATTGAGGTCGAGGTTTCGGTTGGACAGGTGAAGGATCATCACCCCGTCGGGCTTCAGATGTGTGAGATAGCCGCGGACCGCCTGCACGGTGAGCAGATGGGTCGGCACCGAGTCGGACGAGAAGGCGTCGATCAGCAGCAGGTCGAAGGCGTCCGCTGGCTGGTTGGCGAGCGTCAGTCGCGCGTCGCCCAGCACATAGTCGATCGCCCCCCTGGCGCACTCGGTCGTGTAGGCGAAGTGGCGCGGGTCGCTGGAGAGCCGGATCACCAGCGGGTCGATCTCGAAGAAGGTCAGCCGATCGCTGGCCCGCACATAGGCCGAGACCGTGCCGGTCCCGAGCCCCACGGCGCCGATGCGCAGGGCCGGCTTCGCCCGCTGCTCGGCCAGGAACACCTGCCCGATCGGGGTGGAGTTGGCGTAGTAGACCAGCGGATTGCAGCGCCACGGCGGGGTCAGGGCCTCAGCGCCGTGCAAGGTGGTGCCGTGGCTCAGCATGCGGGTCGGGCCGCCTAGAGCCGGGACCTGGGTCTCGGACTGCTTCACGACGCCGAAGAAGCTGCGCCACGTGCGGGCATGCTGGGTGCGGTCGGCGGCCGCCTCGGCCCCGGCGTACAGCATGACCAGCACGGCGCAGGCCAGCAGGGCCCGGCCGCGCAGCAGGAAGGCGCAGATCGCCGCCAGGAAGAGCGCCGCATAGGCCGTGGCCTTGAAGAGGCCGACCTGGGTCAGGCCGAAAAAGGCCGGCTTCGCATAGACGTGCGGGGCGACGAAGGTGTTGAGCATAGGGCTGGCCAGACCCGCGGCGACGCCGAGCGCCAGCACCGCCCAATGCCAGGGGCGCAGGCCTTCGATCCGCCAGGGCCGCACCAGGGTCGCGCCGATGAGCACCAGCGGGTATTCCCAGACATTGTCGAAGATCACCGGCGCGGCGAAGGCGTTGAAGCCGCCGCCGATCACGCCGCCCAGGGACATCCAGAAATAGAACTCGGTCAGTTGGCCGGGCGGCGGACGGCGCGCCACCAGCGCCTGGTGGCACATCAGGCCGGTGAAGAAGAAGGCCGCCAGGTGCACCGGCAGCTGAACCACGAAGCTCGCGGCGCTGAACGGCATCAGCGCCAGGCAGCCGGCCACGAACGCCGCCTGCAACCGCAGGGTCGAGTCTTCCGCGATCGCAGGCTTGGCCTGGAACGCCACCACGAAGGTCAGCAGGTAGAGCGCCAACGGCAGCACCCAGAGGAACGGCGCCGAGGCGATATCGGTCGTGATGTAGGTGGTGACGCCCAACATCAGGCTCGAGGGGATCGCCGCCAGCCCCACCCACGTCAGCCGCGTGCGCCAATCCACGGCGGCGGCATGTTCCGCCAGCCGCGCTTCGGCCCCCTCGTTGGGGCGCGCAGCGGCGCGGATCACGACGGCCGCGAGGGCGCAGATCAGCAGGATGAAGCCGAGGTAGCCGCCGCTCCAGGACAGGCGCTGCACCGTGAGGGTCAGGCCGGGCTCGACGACCAGCGGATAGGCCAGCAGCGCCAGCAGGCTGCCGAGGTTGGAGGCGGCGTAGAGGACGTAGGGCTCCTTGCCCGGTTCGTCGCCGAACACGCGAGCGTGCCAGGCCCGGGCCAGGGGCGCGGTGGCGGACAGCGCGGCGAACGGCGCGCCAATCGAGACGGTCAGCACGCCGAGCAGCCAGGCCGTCGGATGATCGGACGACGGCGGCCCCAGAAGCTCATTGACCCGCAGCGGCAGCACCGCGGCCGCGGCCAGCAGGACGAGCCCGTGGACGACCGCCTGGGCCTTCAGCGAGTTCAGACGCTGCAGGGCGTGGGCGTAACCGTAGCCGACCAGCAGGGCGGCCTGGAAGAAGGCCAGGCTGGTGTTCCAGACCGAGGGGCTGCCGCCGAGCCGCGGCAGGACCAGCTTGGCCACCATCGGCTCGACCAGGAACACCAGCCCGGCGCTGGCGAAGACGGTGGCGGCGAACAGGGCGTCGGACGGGCGCGGCCGAGCCGACGCAGGGGCTGGCGCATCGGAAGATGTGGCGCTCATCGGCTTCCTCAGGAATCGCCTTGAACGTGCAGCCTATCCGATGCTCTGGTCGCGCCAACGCTATCGCCGGAGGGCCCGCCCCGATGTTTTCGCTCGAGATCGTCACCCTGGCCCGCCTGCTCGTCGACGAGGCCCGGGAACGGTCCCTGCGGATCGTCACCGCGGAGAGCTGCACCGGCGGCCTGGTGGCCGGGGCGATCTGCCAGGTCGCCGGCGCCTCGGACGTCTTCGAACGCGGCTTCGTCACCTATTCGAACCGTGCCAAGCAGGAATTGCTGGGCATCCCCGGCGATCTCATCGCCGACCTGGGCGCGGTCTCGGAGCCGGTGGCGCGGATGATGGCCGAGGGCGCGCTGGAGAATTCCCACGCGCACGTTTCCGTGGCGATCACCGGCATCGCCGGGCCCGGTGGCGGGACGCCGATGAAGCCGGTGGGCACCGTTCACCTGGCCACGGCGCGCACCAACCACGGCCTGACCCATCGTCAGGAGTTCTTCGAGCTGGACGAGCGGATCGACATCCAGCTCGCCGCCGTGCAGTCGGCCCTGGAGATGCTGCGCGAACGGATGACCTAGGCGCCGCCGCTCCCGCCGCCGAACTTCGGCAACATCATGCCGACCCGCTTGCGATAGTCGCGATAGTGGTCGCCGAAGGTGTCGACCAGGTCGCGCTCCTCCAGCTGGATGGCGATCAGCATGTAGCCCAGGGTCCCGGCCGCGAAGATCAGGTGGCCCACGGTCATCACCGGCGTGGCCCAGAAGGCCAGGGCGAAGCCCACATACAAGGGATGGCGCACCAGCTTGTAGAAGCCGGGCGTGCGGAATTGCGGCGCGCCGGCCTGCTTGCCGGTCAGCCGATTGTAGACCTGCTGCAGGCCGAACAGCTCGAAGTGGTTGATCAGGAAGGTCGAGACCAGAACGATCCCCCAGCCCACGTAGGACAGCGCCTGCAAGCCGACGGATAGCGGGCCAGCGGGCGCGCGCCAGATCACCTGCGGCAGGGGTCGCCAGAACAGGAACATCACGATCAACGCCAGGCTGGACGCCAGCACGTAGGTGCTACGCTCCGCCGCCGGCGGGACGATCTTCGTCCAGGCTTTCTTGAACGCCGGGCGCGCCATGACGCTGTGCTGGACCGCGAACAGCGCCAGCAGGGCCGCGTCGGTCATGAGGGTCTGGGGCAGCGGCGCGGTGGGGCTGCCGTCCAGCGTGTAAGGAACCGGCAGGTCGCCGACGAACGCGACCGAATAGAGGAATGTCGCGAAGAAGATGGCGTAGCAGACGACGCCGTAGGCGCCGATGATAAGTCCGAGCATGGCTTGTCCCCCGTCCCGTGGTCAGGATGATCCGAAGAACGCCGATCTGCCAACGGTCGCGGATCGGCGGGGAACCTGGTTATGCGCCGGGGGCGCCGAACGATAGCGGCTGGACGGACAAAGAGCCGGGGCGATCGCGCGCCCTAGGAGGCGGTCTGCTGCGGGCTCACGCGGCCGGGAGACATCAGCTTCAGCAGGCTCTCATCGCCGTAGGCGTTGCGATAGAGCGCCACCAGCGGCGGAATGACCAGCAGGCTGCCGCCCAGGCAGGCCCCGGCGAGCGCCAGGAGCATGACCGCGGTGGCCGCGTCACCGCGCATGCCGGCGGTGAAGGTCCCGACGCTGCCCAGGTATTTCGGCACGGCGTTTTCGAACAACAGCGCGTTGCCGATGGTGATCGGCCGCCAGAACACCGAGATGAACAGCAGGATCTTCCAGCCGTTCTTCGGCAGGTTGATGTGCCGATACGCCGAAGACCACAGGCCAAAGACCGCGATCGGCATGAAGATGATCATGTCGATCCAGTTGATCGGCGACAGGTGCGCCACGTCGTGCAACGCCGGGTTCAAGCCCGCGACGAACAACACGAGGTAGACGACCGCGTAGATCCTCCACACCAACTGCACCAGGTACTCCTTGGCGATCCTAGAACGTCATGAAGTCTTGCCGCGGCGCGTTGCAAACACGTTAGCAAGCAAGGTGAAAGACGCGTTTGCCAAGTTCAGGCGCCGGATTCAGGATTAAGCGCCGGGCGGTTCCTGCCCGTAGAGCGCCCGCGCCCGGTCCTCGAAACAGCTCATCAGCCGCTCCACCGCGTGGGCGAAGTTGGCGGTCAGCAAGGCGTCCAGCAGGCGCGACTTGAACTGGAAGTCGATGTCGAACTCGACGCGGGTCGACCCCGCCTCCGCCTCGAAGAACCGCCAGCGATTGACCAGCCGCTTGAAGGGGCCGGCCAGCAGGGTCACGTCGATCTGTCGCGCGCCGGCGTCGCGTCGCACCCGCGTGGAGAACCGTTCCTTGAGGAAGGTGAAGCCGACGCCCGCCTCGGCGTCGACGCAATCGACCCCCTCGCCCGTCGAACGCGCGTTCCAGGTGCGCATCGAGGTGATCCAGGGCACGAACTCGGGGTAGCGCGTGACGTCGCCGACCAAGACGAACAGCTGGTCCGGCGCATAGGGCAGGATCTTGGAGACGTGGTGCTTCAGCTGGCGGATTCCCGCGCCTGGCGCGCCGCCTGCAGCCGGGCGAAGTCCTCGCCGGCGTGGTGCGAGGAACGCGTGAGCGGGCTCGCCGCGACCATCAGGAAGCCCTTGGCGCGGGCGATCTCCTCATAGGCGTGGAACTCGTCCGGGTGGACGAAGCGGTCGATGGGCGCGTGCTTGCGGGTCGGCTGCAGGTACTGGCCGATGGTGATGAAATCGACGCCGGCGGAGCGCATGTCGTCCATGACCTGCATGACCTCCTCCTTACTCTCGCCCAGGCCGACCATGACGCCGGACTTGGTGAACTGGGTCGGATCGCGCTCCTTCACCCGCTCCAGAAGACGCAGGGAGTGATAGTAGCGCGCGCCCGGGCGGATCGAGAGGTAGAGCCGCGGCACGGTCTCCAGGTTGTGGTTGAAGACGTCAGGCTTGGCGTCGATCACCAGATTGGCGGCCTCGACGGGCTTCCTCAGGAAGTCGGGAGTCAGGATCTCGACCGTCGTTTCCGGCGCCGCGACCCGGATCGCGGCCACTACGGCGGCGAAATGGGCCGCGCCGCCGTCGGCCAGGTCGTCGCGGTCCACCGAGGTGATGACCACGTGCTTCAGCCCCATCTTCGCCACCGCGTCGGCGACCCGGGCGGGCTCGGTCGGGTCCAGCGGATTGGGCTTGCCGGTGGCGACGTTGCAGAAGGCGCAGGCCCGGGTGCAGACCTCGCCCATGATCATCATGGTGGCGTGGCTCTTCGACCAGCACTCGCCGATGTTCGGACAGGCCGCCTCCTCGCAGACGGTCACCAGGCCATGGGTCTTCACGATCTCGCGGGTGGCGTTGTAGCCGGTCGAGCCCGGCGCGCGCACGCGCAGCCACTCAGGCTTGCGCAGCAGTGGCGTCTCGGGATTCGCCTGCTTTTCGGGATGTCGCGGGCGGCTCCTCTCGACAAGGGCCTTCCCGCTCAGATTGTCGATGACCACGGCCATGGCCCCTAGATCGGCGGTCAGGGCGCTCGGATCAAGCCGGGAATCTTCTAACCCTGATGCCGGCGGCCGTGCGTAGAACCCATTGGACGGACCGTTTCCGCCAATGGAGCTCTCATGCGCCTGATCCTCGCTTCTGCAATCCTCGCCGTCGCCGCAGCCGCCGGCGCCCACGCCGCGCCGGCTTCGATCGCGCCGCCGGTCGTCTCGCCCCAACCCGTCGCGCCAAGGGCTTACGATCCGGCGCCCTGGTGGATGGACAAGCCGGTGATCCCGGCCATCGGCTATGTGACCACGGAGGTTCCGGCCAATCGCGCCAACCTCTCCGCCACCTATGACGCCGTGGATCGGGAGGTCGCCGACGCCACCAAGGCGGCGGCCGCCAAGGCCAAGGCGATCTCCGGCGCGCTACAGGCGTTCGGCGCCGACAAGGTCCGGGTCGAGACCCGCTTCACGGTCACGCCGCTTTACGAGCAGTATCGCGAGAAGAGCGGAGCGATGGTCGACAACCAGCGGGCCGACAAGATCGATCGCTATCAGGTCTCCGTGGCGTTCGAGGTCGAGATCCGCGACGTCCGGCTGGTCGAGCCGGTCTACGCCATCCTGATGTCGGCCAAGCCGTCGCAAAGCGGCGCGCCGAATTTCTACCTCGAAGCCAGCGACGCGGTCCGCACCGAGATGTTCCGGCTGGCGGTCGAGGACGCCCGCAAGCGCGCGGAACAGGCCGCGGGCGCCGCGGGGACCAAGGTGGGCGCGGTCCGGCTGATCGATCCGACCGCCCGCGGTTGCGAAACGGATGAGCTGCTGGCGCTCGCCGGGCGGATCTACGACAACGCCGTCCCGCGCCCGGTGGCCGCGCCGCGCGCCGCCTTCCAGGCTCAAGGCGAGGTCCAGGAACTGGTGGTCACCAGCCAGAAGATCGCCCGCAACGCGGGGTTGAGGCCGGAAGACCTGCAGCTGCCCGTCCAGCCGCCGCTGGAGCGGCTGACCGGCAAGGCCTGCGTGGTCTACAGCCTGGGCTGATGCGGCTGCGCCTGGCGGTCAGGATGCGACCTCACGCTTCGTAACCAATCTTTTCATCGCGGTGACCTGCCGGTAGGCTCGTCGCAACGAAAACAGGATTGGGAGGCGGAGGCTCTTGCCGCGTACCTTTGACGCCCGCCAGGCGCAGACCACTTTGTTCGACGCCCTGGTGGAGGCGCGCCAGACCTACGGCGCCAAGAAGCCGATCCTGGAAGACCAGGAACGCAACCCGCTGAGCTACACCGACCTGATCCGCGCCGCCTTCGCGCTCGGCCGCAAGATCGCCGCCATGACCAAGCCGGGCGAACGGGTGGCGATCATGCTGCCCGCCAGTTCGGCCGCGGCGGTGACCTTCTTCGCCCTGCACGCCTTTGGCCGCGTGCCCGCGATGCTCAACTTCACCGCCGGAATCCGCAACCTGAAGGCCGCCTGCGAACTGGCGGGTGTGAAGCGGGTGCTGACTTCCCACCGCTTCGTCGAGCAGGGCAAGCTGCACGACCTGACCGACGCGCTCGAGACCCTCGCGACCGTCACCTATCTCGAGGACGTCCGCGCGACCGTCGGAACCGCCGACAAGCTGTTCGCCGCCGCCGCGGGCGCCTTCCCCAAGCAGTTCCGCGCCGCCGGCAGGCCCAGCGATCCCGGGGTGATCCTGTTCACGTCCGGCAGCTTCGGCGCGCCCAAGGGCGTGGTGCTCAGCCAGGCCAACCTGCTCGCCAACGTCTACCAGGTCGCCGCCCACATCCCGCTGGACCCGGACTGGGTGTTCTTCAATCCGTTGCCGACCTTCCACTGCTTCGGCCTCACCGCGGGCGTGCTGCTGCCGATCATGACCGGCATGAAGGCGTTCCAGTACCCCTCGCCGCTGCACATCAAGCAGATCCCACCGCTGGTGAAGGACACCAAGGCCGCGGTGCTGCTGGCCACCGACACCTTCGTGAACCAGTACGCCCGCTCGGCGGAGCGCGACGAGCTGTCGGGCCTGCAGTTCATCGTCTGTGGCGCCGAGAAGGTGCGCGAGGAGACCCACAACCTGATCGCCGAGCGCTTCGGCGACGTGCCGGTGCTCGAGGGCTATGGCGCCACCGAGGCCTCGCCGGTGATCGCGGTGAACAAGCCGGCCGACAATCGCCGCGGCACGGTGGGCGGCCTGCTGCCGGGCATGGACTACCGGCTGGCGCCGGTGGAGGGCATTTCCGGTGGCGGCGTCCTGCATGTCAGCGGCCCGAACATCATGACCGGCTATCTGAAGCCCGGCGGCGGGATCGAGCCGCCTGTCGACGGTTGGCACGACACCGGCGACGTCGTCTCCATGTCCGAGGACAACTGGATCAAGATCAAGGGTCGCGTGAAGCGCTTCGCCAAGGTGGGCGGCGAGATGGTCTCGCTGACCGCCGCCGAGGACCTGGCCTGCGCTGTCTGGCCGGACGCGCGCCACGCCGTGGTGTCCATGCCCGATCCGAAGAAGGGCGAGCGACTGATCCTGGTCACCGACTGGCGCGAGGCCGACGCCGGGCCCCTCATCAACCACGCCCAGTCGATCGGCGCGCCGGAAATCGCCGTGCCCCGCAAGATCATCAAGGTGCAGGAGATCCCGGTGCTGGGCACCGGCAAGACCGACTACGTGGCCCTGCAGCGGATCGTCGACGCGGAGCTGAAGCGCGCGGCGTAAGCCCCCTCAGATGTGCAGCACCATGCCGTAGGCGTCGAGGGCGGCCTCGTGCATGGCTTCGCTCATGGTCGGGTGCGGGAAGACGGTGGCCTGCAACTCGGCCTCGGTGGCTTCCAGGGTCATGGCGAGGGTGAAGCCCTGGATCATCTCGGTGACCTCTGCGCCGATCATGTGGGCGCCGATCAGGGCGCCGGTCTTGCCGTCGAAGACGGTCTTCACGAAGCCCTCGGTTTCGCCGGCCGCGATGGCCTTGCCGTTCACCCGGAACGGGAAGCGGCCGACCTTGGGCTCGCGCCCCTGCTCCTTCGCCTGGGCCTCGGTCAGGCCCACGGACGCCACCTGCGGCGTCGTATAGGTGCAGCCCGGGATCGGGCTTTCGATGTTGGTGGGCTTCAGGCCGGCGATGTGCTCGACGCAGTGGACGCCTTCGTGGCTGGCCTTGTGGGCGAGCCAGGGCGGGCCGGCGACATCGCCGATGGCGTAGAGGCCGGGCACGCCGGTCGCGCCGTGTTTATCGACCACGATGTGGGTGCGCTCGACCTTCACGCCCAGCGCCTCCAGGCCCAGGTCCTCGACATTGCCGACGATGCCGATGGCGACGATGCAGACATCGGCCTCCAGCGTCTCAACCTTGCCGTCGGCTTCGATCTCGACCGCGACGCCCGACTTGGTCTTGGCCAGCTTCTTGACGTTGGCCGGCACGCGGAACTTCAGCCCGCGTTTCTCGAAGGCCTTGTGGGCGGCCTTGGAGACCTCCTCGTCCTCCACCGGCAGGATGCGCGGCAGGGCCTCGATCACCGTGACGTCTGAGCCCAGGGCGCGGAAGAAGCTGGCGAACTCCAGGCCGATGGCGCCGGAGCCGATGACGACCATGGTCTTGGGCGCCGACTTCGGGAC
>JAFEDM010000126.1 GCA_018241625.1 Pseudomonadota bacterium
CAGCAGCCAGCCGTCGCCGCCGATCCGCGCGGTCTCCTGAAGCTGCACCACCCATTGCTCATTGGAATCCAGGGTGTGGAAGGCGGTGAGCGCCGTGTCCTCGCCGAAGGGCGTGAAGCTGCGGGCGTCGCCGCGCACCAGCCCGCCCCAGCGGCCGACGATCTTGGAGCCGAGGTTCTGGGCGTTGCCGACCGCGGCGAACGGCGTGCGGCTCACCGTGACGTCGATGTCGACGGCCCCACGCTCCGGGCTGGTGGTCGAGGGGCGGATCGCCGCGCGCACCCGCACGCCCGGCACGTCGGAGGCCAGCAGCAGGTAGCGCTGGGCCTTCTTCATGTCGAACGGCTGCATGCCGCGCAGCTTCTCGACATAGCGTTCGACCGCCGCCTGGGCCGGGCCGATGTCGCCGCGCACCCGCACATTGACCACGTGCGCCTCGATCACCTCGAGGACCAGGGCGCCGCCGGCGATCCGCTGCTCGGGGATCTCCACCCGGGCCAGGATCCCGCGGTCGAACAGCGTCCGCGCGGCGCGATCGCGGATCTGGCAGATCACGCCGACCTTTTGCGGCTTGCCGATGAACGGCCGGTAGGCGGCGTCGAAATCCTGATCCTTCAGCGCCGTGGAGCCGCGGAAGGTCACCGAGCCGAGGGTGACCTCGACGGCCGAGTCCGCGAGCGGGCAGGGGCCGGGCGGCTCGGGCGCGAAGACGTCGGTGTCCTGCCGCTGCAGCCTGGGCGCCCGGGCGGCGGGGTTCAGCTCCTGCGCGGACTGACCCTGGGTCGCGCCAGCGACCGGTGTGGCCGGGACGGCCTGCGCCCACGCGCCGAACGGCGCAGCCAAGGCTGTCGCCGCACATGCCGTAAACGCGCATGCCTTGAGGCCTACGCGAGGCGTCCCCATGCGTAGCCTCCCCAACCCAACGGGGGTTAAATGCTTCGGATCACAAGGTTTGGCAACGGCTTTTGTTATGAGAATCAGGCCCTAGGAGGAAATTTTACGACGTCCGTTCAGGTCTTCATGGCGCGGCGCAATGCTGCTACCAAAGGTCACACACGGGACGTAGGATTCCCGGTCTTGGGGCATCGTTGGAGCGCCGATGGGGCGGGGACGCGCAACGGGATGGATCGGCTTGGGCTTGGCGGCCGCGATGGCGCTGGGTCTGGCTGTCGCTGCGAGGGCGCAGGCGCCCCAGCAGGTCGTGAAGGGCGAACCGCCGGCCGGCGGACGCCCCGGCGTCCATGAGGGCGTGGCTTCCTGCTCGGGCTCGTCGTGCCACAGCCGCCCGGCGGCCAGCGGGCTGACCGTCCGTCAGAACGAGCTGATCACCTGGCAGGACCCGCACAGCGAGGCCGGCGCGCACAGCCGCGCCTGGAAGGTGCTGACCACCGCCCGCGGCGAGGCCATCGCCCAGCGGCTGGGGGTCGGCCCGGCGGAGAAGGCCAAGGAATGCCTGGCCTGCCACGCCGATCCGGCGCCGGCGGGGATGCGCGGCGCGCGCTTCCAGGTCTCCGACGGCGTCGGCTGCGAGGCCTGTCACGGGGGCGCGGGCGCCTGGATCGCCAGCCACTACGCGGTAGGCGCGACCCACGCGGCCAATGTCGCCAAGGGCATGGTCGCCCTGGACGAGCCGAAGGCCCGCGCGGCCAAGTGCCTGAGCTGCCACTTCGGTAGCAGCGAGCCGCACCAGTTCGTCACCCACCAGATCATGGCCGCGGGTCACCCGCAGCTGAGCTTCGAGCTCGACCTCTTCTCAAGCCTGCAGAAGCATTACGACTTCGACGCCGACTATGTGTCGCGCCACAAGCAGATCCCCGGCGGCGTGAAGACCTGGGCCGTGGGCCAGGCCATGGCGCTGGACCGGATGCTGACCCTCTATGGGCCGAAGAACCCCGGCGGGGTCTTCCCGGAGTTCAGCTTCTTCGACTGTCAGAGCTGCCACCGGACCATGGCGTCCAGCGATCCGAAATGGCGGCCCGTGGCGGAGGCCAATCCCGGCCGGCCGATCCCGGTGGGCCAGCCGCCCTTCAACGACGAGAACATGGTCATGCTGTCGGCCGCGGCGAAGGTGGCGGCGCCGGCCCTGGCTCAGAAGTTCGAGACCGACAGCCGCGCCTTCCACGAGGCCCTGGCGAAGAACGGGGCGGGCGCCGCGCAACGCGCCGCGGCCCTGGCGGCCACCAGCCAGCAGCTCGCCGACGCCTTCGCGGCGAAGAGCTTCAGCCGCGCCGAAACCCTGGCGATCTTCGAGGCGGTGCTGAGCGGCGACAATGCGCGCCGCATCACCGACTTCTCCGGCGCGACCCAGGCGGTGATGGCGGCCGACACCCTGCTGAACGCCCTGGTCGCGGATGGGGCGATCGACCGGGGCGCCTATGGGCGGGTGAAACCCGATCTGGACCGGGCGTATCAGACTGTGCGCGATCCCAACGCCTTCCGTGCCGCCGACGCGCGCACGGCCCTGGCGCAGGTGGCTGAGAAGGTAAGGGGATTGAAGTGAAGTGTGGACCCTTCGGAACGGCGCTCGCGATCGCCGCGGCCCTGGCCCTTGCGGCCTGCGGGGGCGGCGGAGGCGGCGGCGGTTCGCAGACCACGGCCACGCCCCCGACCGGCGGCGGCACGGGGACCGGCACGGCCGGCGCCTATACCCTGCCGGGCGCCGAAGCGCTGACCGCCGCCGACGTGCAGCAGGTGCTGGCCCAGGCGATCGCCGAGGCGAAGGCGCGCAACACGCCGGCGGTGATCGCAGTCACCGACCGGGTCGGCAATGTGCTGGCGGTCTATTCTATGGCCGGCGCGCGGGCGACCGCCACCATCCGGCCGGGTCCCGGCGGCAATCTGGACGCCCAGGGCGTGGTGGTGCCGGCCGCCGCCGCGGCCATCGCCAAGGCGATCACCGGCGCCTACCTGTCCTCGGCCGGCCAGGCGTTTTCGACGCGCACCGCCAGCATGATCGTGCAGGAGCATTTCCCGCCGGCGCCCGCCTCGGCGAACCTGGAAAGCGGCCCCCTGTTCGGCGTGCAGTTCTCGTCCCTGCCGTGTTCGGACCTTACCCAGCGGTACAACGCCGCCGGCGGGGCCAGCGCCCTGATCGGGCCGAAACGCTCGCCGCTCGGCCTCTCCGCCGATCCCGGCGGCTTCCCACTCTATAAGAACGGCACGCTGGTCGGCGGCGTCGGCGTGATGTCGGACGGCGACTACGCCTTCGACCCCGACGTCTCCAACATCGACAACGACGACGAGGAGAACGTCGCGCTGGCCGCCACCAACGGCTTCGGCGCGCCCTCCAACATCACCGCCGACAAGGTGAGCCTTGGCGGCACCAACCTGCGCTACAGCGACGCCACGACCGCGACCCTGAAGGTCTCGCCCACCCAGGCGACCGCGTTCGCGGCCCTGCCGGCCGGGACGGGCGGCCTGACCGCGGTCACCGGCTACTATGCGGGCGGCGCGGTGCTGGCGGGCCAGGTCTACGGACAGGAAGCTTCCGGCGTGCGTCAGGCGACCAGCGCCGAGTTCTCCGTCGCCGGCGGCTTCATTCTCACCGACGGCTCGGGGAACAACCGTTATCCGCCACGCGCCGGCACCGACGCGGCCGAGGTGGGCCAGGCGCTGAGCGCCGCTGAAGTCCAGGCGCTGCTGGAAGAAGCCTTCAAGGTGATGCAGCACGCGCGCGGCGCGATCCGCCAGCCGGTGAACAGCCCGGCCCAGATGTCGATCGCGGTGGTCGATACCCGCGGCGTGATCCTGGGCGTGGTGCGTGCGCCCGACGCCTCGGTGTTCGGCACGGACGTCTCGGTGCAGAAGGCGCGGACGGTGAGCTTCATGTCGAGCCCGTCCGCCGCGTCGGACCTGTCCAACAACCCCAGCGCCGACGTGAAGAGCTTCGTAGGCAATGTGCGCAGCTTCTTCCCCGACCCGAACGCCCTGACCGGCAAGACCGCCTTCGGCAACCGCTCGATCGGCAACCTCGCCCGGCCGTTCTTCCCCGACGGTCAGCAGGGCCGGCCGAACGGGCCGCTGTCGCGCCCCATCAGCCAGTGGAGCATCTTCTCCACCGGGCTGCAGAGCGCGCTGATCATCGGCAACCTGGGCCAGCACCTGGCCTTCGTCACCGGCCAGAGCGCCACCGACACGGCCCCGCGCTGCACGGCCCTGCCGGATGCGGCGCCCGGCCAGAACCGGCTGCAGAACGGCCTGCAGATCTTCCCGGGCGGCATGCCGATCTATCGCTCCGGCAAGCTGGTCGGCGGCATCGGCGTGTCGGGTGACGGCATCGACCAGGACGACATGGTCTCGTTCCTGGGCCTGGCCAACGCCTCGAGCCGGGTCGGGATCGGCAATGCGGACCCCGCGATCCGCGCAGATCAACTGGTTGTGGGGCCATCACCGGCGCAGCGGCTGCTTTACGTTAACTGTCCGTTTGCACCATTCCTCGACACCTCGGACCAGAACGTCTGTCAGGGAAAATGAGGGGATGCGGAGCGGACTCCTTCTCGCGCTCCTGATCTCAACCCTCCCGCTTGCCCAGCGGGCGAGGGCGGCTGACGCCATTGGCGACCTGCTGGCGGCGACCGCGGGCGCGGCGGACGCTGAGCCGCCGGCGGCCGCGCCACCTGCCACGCCGCCGGTCGAAGAGCCGCGTCGCCGCCCCGGCCGGCGCGAGCCGTTGCCGCCCGCCGAAGCGCCGCAGGTCAATTCAAAGGGGGTCGAGGCGCCGCCGCCGGAGGCCTTTCCGACCGACCAGGTGCCGATCCCCGACCGCTGGCGACTGATCGAGGCGGTGGGCGTGCATTCCCGCTGGTTCGACCCCTACCATCAGAACACCATCAAGGGTGACCGACCGATCGCCGGGACCCAGGACTGGTTCTTCACCCTGACCGGCGTCTCGGACACCGTGCTGGAGCCGCGCAGCTTCCCGCTGCCGGTCGGCTCGCAGACCACGACACGGCCGGGCAGCAACGACAACTTCGGCCGCGACCGCAGCTTCGTAGCCTCGCAAAGCCTGATCGCAGGCGTGGCGCTGACCAAGGGCTCGACCGCCTACAAGCCGCCGGAGATCGAGTTCCGGCTGACGCTGGACTTCAACTACAACTACGCCTCGGTTCCCGAGAAACGGATCCTGTCGATCAGCCCCAGCAATCCTGGCCGGCGCAGCGACCAGTTCGTCGGCGTGCAGGAAGCTTTCGTCGACTACCACCTGCGCAACGTCTCGGACCGCTACGACTTCGACTCGATCCGGGTCGGAATCCAGCCGTTTTCCGCGGACTTCCGCGGGTTTCTTTTCCAGGACAATCAGCTGGGCGTGCGGCTGTTCGGCGACCGGGACAACAATCGCTGGCAATACAATCTCGCCTGGTTCCGGCGGCTGGAAAAGGACACCAACTCCGGCCTGAACGACGTCACCCAGCGGCTCCGCGACGACGACATCTTCGTGGCCAACCTCTACCGCCAGGACCTGCCCTTCCCGGGCATCACCTCGCAGGTGACGGTGGTCTACAACCGCAATCGCGAAGCGGGGCAGATCCACTTCGACGACAACGGGTTCCCGGTCCGCCCCGCCTTGATAGGTGATCAGAGGACACGCAATTACGACGTTGTTTATATTGGATATAACGCCGATGGACACATCGGCCGGCTGAACCTGACGGGCTCGCTCTACAACGCGACCGGCAAGGACAAGAATTCGATCTTCACGGGCCGGCCGGCGGACATCAACGCCTGGTTCGCGGCCATCGAACCGTCCTACGATTTCGATTGGATCCGGGTGCGCGGCTCGGCGCTCTGGGCCTCCGGCGACAGGCATCCGTTCGACAACAAGGAGACGGGCTTCGACGCCATCTACGAGAACCCGCAGTTCGGCGGCGCCGACACCAGCTATTGGATCCGCCAGTCGATCCCGTTCATCGGCGGCGGCCGGGCGATCGGCATCAACGGCCGCAACGGCATCCTGAACGA
>JAFEDM010000127.1 GCA_018241625.1 Pseudomonadota bacterium
CAGCAGCTGTCGCCCGAGCCCACCTACGAGCCGATCGAGATGCCGGTGAACAGCCCGGTCGGCTTCTACACCGCCTTCTTCGCCAGCATCGGCGGCTTCGCGCTCATCTGGCACATCTGGTGGCTGGCCGGGCTGTGCCTGCTGGGCGCCTTCATCGGCTTCGTGGTCTTCGCCTGGCGCGACGTCCACGAGTTCGAGGTGCCGGCCGAGGAGGTTGCTCGCATAGACCGCGCCCGGCGCGCGGCGCGCGACGCCTTCCTCGAGCAGCTGCGCCAGCAGCGCCTGGCCGAGGGCGAGCTTCCCGCATGAGCGACCTGCCGTTCCCGTCCAGCCGCGAAGCCGTCCTGCGCCGCCGCCAGGACCCGGACGCCGCCAATCACGACCCGCACGCGCGCCGCGCGGCCGCGCCGGGCACGGGACACGGCGCCAGCGGCCCCGCCAGCAAGCGGATCATCGTCGGCTACGGATTCTGGATCTTCCTGCTCAGCGACATCGTGATGTTCTCCTGCTTCTTCGCCGCCTATGCGGTGTTGCAGGGGGCCACCGCCGGCGGACCGACGATCCACGAGCTGGTCAGCCTGCCGCGAGTGGCGGTGGAGACCGGGGCGCTGCTGCTCTCCAGCTTCACCTGCGGCCTGTCGTTCGCCGCCACCAATGTGCGCAACAAGCTGTGGACCCAGGTCTTCCTGGCGGCGACCGCGCTCCTGGGCCTGGTCTTCGTGGGCCTGGAGCTGCAGGAGTTCATCGAACTCGCCGCGCGCGGGGCCACGCCGCAGCGCAGCGCCGCGCTCTCGGCCTTCTACGCCCTGGTCGGCTGCCACGGCCTGCACGTCAGTGTCGGCGGCCTGTGGCTCGCCACCATGATGGCCCAACTGCAGGTCAAGGGCTTCCGCCACGAGATCATGCACCGGCTGATCTGCTTCAACCTGTTCTGGCACGCCCTGGACATCGTCTGGGTCGGTGTCTTCTCGATCGTCTACCTGATGGGGGCCGTTTCATGAGCCACCTCGAATTCGACCCGCACCATTACGCGGGCTCCCTGGATCACCGCGAGGACCACGCGCCGGGCGACGAGCCCGAGGAGAGCGCCGGCCACTGGGTGCTCAACTACGTCCTGGGCCTGGCCTTCGCGACGGTGCTGACCATCGCCTCGTTCTGGGCGGCCACGACCCACCTGATCTGGGCGCCCGCCGTGCCGGTGGCGATCGTCGTCTTCGCCATCGCCCAGATGGGGGTCCACCTGGTGTTCTTCCTCCACATCACCACCGGGCCGGACAACACCAACAACGTCCTGGCTCTGGCCTTCGGGACGCTGGTGGTCTTCCTGATCTTCGCCGGTTCCGTCTGGATCATGGACCACCTGACCCACAACATGATGCCGATGGACCAGCTGATGGACATGCAGCGCTAGTTGAGCGCCGTTCGCAGACAACCTCGTGACCTGATCGCGACAGCCTCCTAGGTTGCGCCCCAAGGCCTCGGGGAGATTCACGACATGGCGTTTCGGGCAGCGGCGACAGCGGTCGCCTTGGTGTTGGCGGCTGGACAGGCGATGGCACAGGCGCAACCCGCTGCGACGCCGCCCGCGAAGCCCAAGTGGAACGTCAACGCCCCTCCGGGGATGGCCACCCACGAAATCCGCATCGCCGTCGACAACGGCACCTGGATGAACGTCGACGTCAGCCGCGACGGCAAGCTGATCGCCTTCGACCTCTTGGGCGACATCTACGTCATGCCGATCGCCGGCGGGACGCCGACCCGCATCGCCGAGGGCCTGGCCTATGAGCAGCAGCCGCGCTTTTCGCCGGACGGCAAGCGCATCGCCTTCGTCTCCGACCGCGGCGGCGGCGACAACATCTGGGTGATGAACGTCGACGGCTCGGACAAGCGCCAGGTCACCAAGGAAGACTTCCGCCTGCTGAACCAGCCGAGCTGGAGTCCGGACGGCCGCTTCATCGTCGCCAAGATGCACTTCACCACCGGCCGCTCGCTGGGCACCGGCGAGATCTGGCTCTACCACGTCTCCGGCGGCGGCGGCGTGCCGCTGGTCAAACGGCCCAACGAGGTGCTGCAGAAGGAGCTGGGCGAGCCGATCTATGCGGCCGACGGCAAGTCCATCTTCTACACCCGCAATGTGACCCCCGGGCCGATATTCGAATACGCCCAGGACTCGAACACCGACCTGTTCAACATCGAGCGCTACGACCTCGAAACCAGCGAGGTCTCTACCGCGGTCGGCGGCGTCGGCGGGTCGGTTCGGCCCACGCCTTCGCCGGACGGCAAGAAGATCGCCTTCGTGCGGCGCGAGCGGGCGCGCTCCAAGCTCTATGTGAAGGACCTGACCTCCGGCGAGGAGAAGAAGGTCTACGACGACCTGGACCAGGACGTGCAAGAGACTTGGGCGGTCACCGGCGTCTATCCGAACATGGCCTGGACGCCGGACAGCGGCAGCGTGGTCTTCTGGGCCGGCGGCAAGATCCGCCGCGTGAACGCCGAGACCGGCGCGTCGGCCGTGATCCCGTTCCATGTGGACGACACCCGCGTGGTGATCGACGCCACCCATCCGCAGATCGAGGTGGCGCCCGACAAGTTCCAGACCAAGATGCCCCGCTGGGCCAGCGTCTCGCCGGACGGCAAACAGGTGGTTTTCGAGACCCTCGGCAAGCTCTGGACCAAGCCTGTGGCCGGTGGAGCGCCCAAGCGGCTGGTGAGCGGGGACGAGGCGGAATTCGAACTCTTCCCCTCCTGGTCCCGCGACGGGAAGACCATCGTCTTCGTGGGCTGGACCGACCAGGGCCTGGGCCGTGTTCGCACCGTCTCCGCGGCCGGCGGCGCGGCCAAGGACGTGACCACCCAGCCCGGCCACTATGCGAGCCCGCGCTTCTCGCCGGACGGCAAGACCATCGTCTTCGAACGTCGCCGCGCGGGCGGGCTGACCTCCAGCCGCTGGTCGCAGGACCCCGGCGCCTATCGCGTGGCCGCCAGCGGCGGGGCGCCCGTCCGTATCGCGTTGCACGCCACCGAGCCGCAGTTCGGGGCCGACAACGACCGCGTGTTCCTGCTGATGGAGGACAAGGGCAAGCTGCAACTGGTCTCCACCGACCTCAATGGCCAGGCCAAGCACGTCCATGCGACGGGCGAGATGGTCAATGACTTCCAGGTCTCGCCCGACGGCCAGAACGTCGCCTTCCGTCAGAACTACGAAGCCTTCGTCATGCCGCTCCTGCCGGGCACGCAGGACGTCTCGACCGACGAGAAGGGCGGGCCGCTGCCGGTGACCCGAGTGAGCGGCGACGGCGGCGACTTCATCAACTGGTCGAACGGCGGCAAGCAGGTGCACTGGAGCCTGGGCCCGACCCTGTTCACCGCCGACACCGACGCGCTCTACGCCAATGCGCCGGCCGCCGAAGGCGCGACGCCGGCCAAGTTCAAGCCGCCGGAGACCGGCCTGTCGCTGTCCATGGAGGTCGCCGCCGACAAGCCGACCGGC
The DNA here is from genome assembly GCA_018241625.1 of Pseudomonadota bacterium. Lineage (GTDB taxonomy): Bacteria > Pseudomonadota > Alphaproteobacteria > Caulobacterales > Caulobacteraceae > Phenylobacterium. The sequence goes on from JAFEDM010000127.1 coordinate 3,491, forward strand.
GTGGTCGCCCTGGTCGGCGCGAAGATCGTCACCATGGCCGCCAAGGACGGTGGGATCATCGACAACGGCGCCATCGTCGTTCGCGGCGACCGAATCGTGGCGGTCGGCTCGCGCGCCAGCGTCGCCATCCCGCCGGACGCCAAGGTGGTCGACGTGGCTGGCAAGACCATCATGCCCGGCCTGGTGGACGCCCACGCCCACGGGCCGGAGGGCGAGAACGACCTGGTGCCGCAGCAGAACTGGTCGGCTATGGTCAACCTGGCCATGGGCACGACCACGATCCACGATCCGTCGGCCCGCGCCGCCGAGATCTTCGTGGCCTCGGAGATGCAGCGCGCCGGCAAGATCCTGCAGCCGCGCACCTTCTCCACCGGCGAGATCATCTACGGCGCCAAGGAGCCGGAGGTGTATGCCGAGATCAACTCGTTCGACGACGCGCTCGCCCATGTCCGCCGCCTGAAGGCCGAGGGCGCGCACAGCGTGAAGAACTACAATCAGCC
>JAFEDM010000128.1 GCA_018241625.1 Pseudomonadota bacterium
AGCGTGGTCTGGCCGGCGGTGAACTCGTTGGTGATCCCCTGGGCGATGTCGCGGTAGGTCATGCCCGCCAGCGGGCCGGTGTTGGTGGCCACCGCCGTCGGGTTGGAGGCGGCGTACTGGCCGATCGCCGAGGCGACGATGCCGGTGGTGTAGGTCGCCTCGCCAGCGCCGTACCAGTAGACGCCGGTGCAACTGGCGGCGCCGCCTGGGCAGGCGCTGAGGCCGTCCAGCCGGGTGGTCACAGGGGCGACCGAGGCCGTGCTCAGCAGGTAGTTCATCCCATTGTTGACGGCGGCCTGGTAGGCCGGGGCATTGGCGCCCCAGAGGTTCTGCTGGCTCACGAACGCGCCGACGGCGGCCGCAGTGGCGGCCTGTTCATAGCCGCCGTAGTTCCAGTAGCCGCCGGCTTGCTGGCTGCTGTAGAGCCAGCTCAAGCCATTCTCGATCGCGGCGACCTTCTGCTGCTCCGTCGCCGCCTGAGAGATGGCGGGCATGGAAAGAGAAATCGCCGCTGCGGAGGCCGCAAAGAGCAATATATTACGTGACATTATCGTCTCCTTTCAAAATCCCGGAGCGACGGTGATTGAAGTCTGAAAATTCAAAATTCAGACGACATTTCCCATCTACCCAGAATCACGTTGGAGACCTCGCTAGATTGGCTGTTTGACCTGGATCAATGGTTGACGGATTCTTCCTTGGTTCGGGCAAGACCAAGCCGATGCGCAGGCCGTGCGGGCTGGATTCGAACAGCAACGGAGCGTGTAAGCCGCGGGCGATGCCGCGCATCAGGTTGAAGCCGAAGCCGCCGTCGCGCTCGGGATCGAAGCGTTCCGGCAGGCCGGGGCCATTGTCGATGACCTCGATCTTCACGCCGCCGAACAGGGTGCGCGCCGAACGCACGATGAGGTAGCCGTCCCAGACCCCCTGAAGAGCGTATTTCCGGGCGTTGACGATGGCCTCGGCCACCAGCTGACCGATTGGCAGCACCTGGTCGGCGGCCACGAGGCAGTCCTTCGCCAGGTCTTCGACCAGGACACCGTTCCCCTCGGGCGCGTTCTCGAAGGCGGCGCAGATCTCATGCAGCAGCGGATAGAGATCGACCAAGTCTTCGGCGCTGTCGGACATCAGCAGCCGGTGGAGGCGGGCGACGGCGCCGAGCTGGGCGTCCAGCGACTGGCCGAACACCTGCACCGCCGCGAGGTCGATGCCGGCCTCGGCGTCAAACTCCGCCAGCTTCAGCCGCAGATAGCCGGCCAGCATGGTCAGTTGGTTGGTGATGCGATGATGGGTCTCGCGCTGCGCCGGGCAGTCGCGGGCGCAGCTCAGGTCCAGTGGCCGCCCCCAGTCGCCAAGGGCGCAGCCGGGCGCCTGCGAAGCCGGGCGGGCCGCGGCGGCGCTCGCGGTCATCGGAGGTCCGCCCTTCCGTCCGTGTCCGGCGTGGCCGGCGCCGAGGCCCTGCCGTGGCCGGCCAACCGCCGGCGTTCGTCGGTGAGCAATCGCTGCAGCAGCTGGGCTTCGGCCGGTTCGCGGGCTTCGCCCAGGAGCCGCGAGAGGTGTTCGATGTTCTGCCTGAAGACGAAAGCTTCGTGCATACGTCCCTCCACTGGCGGATAGCCGCAATGGACTGACCTTGGCCTTGGCCAGGCCCGCGGTCGTTCCGCTAGCGGACAAAGGCCTGCGGCGGCGCGTCGCGCTAGGCGGCGCCGCGGTGGCGGCTCAACAGCTCATCGACCGGCAGGAACTTGTCGAAGCGGCTGACCGCTGGCGCGGTCTCCTGCACCTGGCAACGCCGCGAGAGGTCCTCTCGCCAGCAGTCGCAGGCCGCGGCGGTCAGCCCGTCGAGATCGCGCAGGGCGATGACGCCGCGGGCGGTATCGATCAGACCACGGCGGCGCATGTCCGATATGGCTTCGGAGACGCCCGTGCGGCGAACCCCCAGCAGCATGGCTAGGGTCTCCTGGTTCACCGGCAGTTCGGTGAGGCCGGAATAGTCGCTGGCCAACAGGAGCCAACGCGCGATGCGCCGCGGCGCCGAATGACAGGCCGCGCAGATCGCCGAGCTCTCCGCGGCCACCACCAGGGCCGCCAGCACCTTCTGGAACGGCTCGCGTGCAGCCGGATCGTTCTGCAGTAGCGCGCGGAAACGCTCCGCGGGCAGGGCGAGAGCGGCGCCTCCGATAATCACCACCGTCTCGGCTTCCATCTCGTTCGCGTCGAGCATCAGCGAAAGCCCGCCATGACAGGAGCGGCCGCCCTTCGCGACCTCGATCGAAGAGCCGTCGGGGAGCGTCTGCACGACGGAGCACAGGCCCTGCAGCGGAAAGACCACCGCGCTGGGCGGGGTGAGGCCGTCCACCAGGACCTGACCGCTGGTCAGGGTGACCACGGAGAGGTCGTCGCGGATCGCCCGGTAGATCTCGTCAGGAAGGTCGGCGAGCACGCGGTTTCCAACCCGCAACTGGTCGAGGAGCGCGCGGCGCCGGGCCGCCCTGGGATCGGCGTCCGCCGGCGCCGTCGCCTTCGTTGGCGGGTCCGCGTCCTGCGACGACGGCGCTGTGGCTTGATGCGAAGCGATCACGATCCCGCCGACGTCGCCGTCAGCGCCGCGCCACGGCGACACGACCCATTCGATCCAGTGGGCGGTCCCGTCCCGGCGTTTGAACTCCTCAAGCTCCGAGCGGATGGTCTCGCCGGCGAGGCCGCGCTTGTGGACCGCCTTCCAGTCCTCCGTGATCTCGGGGAAGACTTCGTAGTGGCTCCGCCCGACGGGATCCTGGGCGAGCTTGTAGTCTGTCTTCCAACGCGGGCTGGCCGCCAGGTAGCGCATATTGCGGTCGAACATCGCCATGGCCGAGGGGTTCTGGCTCACGAACCCCACCAGGGATTGCAGGCTCTGGGTCGGCACGCTCCCCTCCATGAGATCGACGACCTCATGGGGTGGCCCCGCGAACATTGACCTGGCTCAAGTCGCCTGTGACGCCTCGAACACCGCGAGTTGGGCGGCGAAGGCGCGCTGATAGGCCGGGCGGGCTTCGCCGCGGGCGATGTAGGCGCCGAGGCTGGGGTAGGCCGGCAGCAGGCCGGAGGCGCCCAGGCGGCGCAGCACCGTCACCATAAGCAGGTCCGCCGCGCTGAACGCCCCGTCCAGCCATTCGGCGTCGCCGAGCCGGGCGGACAGCTGGTCCAGCCGGGTGCGGACATGCGCCTCCAGCATCGGCCGACGCGCCTCGTACCAGGGCTTGTCGCGTTCCAGGATCCCGGCCATCCCGAGCTCGACGATCGGCGGCTCCACGGTGTTCAACGCGGCGAACATCCAGCTGACGGCGCGCGCCCGGGCGTCCGGATCGGCCGGCAGCAGGCCGGCGTGGCGCTCGGCGAGATGCAGGATGATGCCCCCGGACTCGAAGAGCACGAGCTCGCCGTCCTCATAGGTCGGGATCTGGCCGAAGGGATGCCGGGCGAGATGGGCGGGCGCCTTCATGGCGGCGAAGGAGACCAGCCGCACATCGTAGGGCTGTCCCACCTCCTCGAGCGCCCAGCGCACGCGCATGTCGCGCGCCAGCCCCCGGCCGCGATCGGGCGAACTCTCGAAGGCGGTGATGGTGGGGATCATGGCTGTCTCCGTGGGCCTGTTGCTCAGCCTGAGGACGCACGAGCGGCGCGCCGCACGACACTGACGGCAAGTTTTAGCGGCGGATAGGCGCGGGTCGAATCCGCGGCGCGGCGCGCCCGCCGCCGTGGCCCCGTTTCTGCAGTCCACGGAGGGTTCTGTGCCGGAACGCGCCAAGGCGTCGGCACGTCACCTTCAGGGTCTGGGGAGTAAGATTATGAATTTCGCACGTTTGACGCCGCTGGCGGCGCTGGTGGGCTTGGCGGCGCTCTATGCGGCGCCCGCGGGCGCGACGCCCTACTATCTGTTCGACGGCGACTCGCAGAACGCCGTCGAGATCGATGGCGGCGCGGTCGTCAACGCGTTCCAGACCTATTCCCTGGGCTACCCTGTCGCGATCACCAACAGCATCTGGCTCGGCCAGCGCGACAACCAGGGCGCCGTGCAATACAATCTGGACGGCACGCCCACCGGGCTGACCGCGACCGGCGGCAATGTCATCAGCCAGATCCTGGACGGGACGACCGACGGGACCCACAACTACGGCGTCACCTGCTGCACGAGCCAGAACCTGGTCACGGTGGCCAACGGCGATTGGACCAACCAGCAGACGCTGTTCACCATCAGCGACAACGCCGGCGGCATCGCCTACGATTCCGCTTCCGGCAGCCTGTTCGTGAGCACCTTCTCGGGCTCGATCGTG
>JAFEDM010000129.1 GCA_018241625.1 Pseudomonadota bacterium
CAGGGGCGCCACAACCTGTCGCGCAACCGATAGTCGTAACCAATCCGCAGGGATTTCGGCGCACCCTAGGCGCGAGTGGAGGTGCGTAAGATGTCTCCCCGCGCAGGAAACGCCACAGCTGACGGGCAGTCGAAGGCCTTGCCCGTCAACACGCGCCGAAACCTTACGGTCCAGATCCTGGGCCTAGGGATGGTCGGCATCGTCACCGCCTCGGTGGCGCCCTGGCCGCTCACGCTGGCCTGGCTGCTGATCGCCATGACGGTGCTGGCTTGCGAAGACCTCGCCTTGCGACAGATCGATCGCCGGGGACGGTACGCCGGCCTCGCCGCCCGCGCCGCGCCGGTGCTCAGGGTGGCGGCCACGTTTGTCTACGCCTTCGCCGCCGCGCTGTTGATCAGCCGGGGGACGGCCATCGAGCGGCTCTTCGCCTTCGCCCTGATCAGCGTGTCGATGGTGCACGTTCTGATGCGATACTACCGGTCGCGCTGGGTGCTGATGATCAGCCTGTCGCCCTACATGGCGATCCTGGGCCTGGTGGCCGTGAGCCAGGCGCGTATCGAACTGGCGGCCGGACGCACCATAGGTGCGGTGATGGCCGGTTTCACCCTGCTACTGTTCGCCGTGCAGTTCTGGTCGGCCCGGGCCCAGCTGGCCGCCGCCTGGGGTGAGCTGATGGAGGCGCGACGCGCCGCCGAGGAGCGCGAGCAGGCCGCCGAGGCCGCCAACCGGGCCAAGTCCAACTTCCTGGCCACCATGAGCCACGAGCTGCGCACCCCGCTGAACGGGGTGCTGGGCATGGTCCAGGCGCTGACCACCGAGGAACTGACCCAGGTGCAGCGCGATCGGGTGAAGATCATCCGCCGATCGTCGGAGAGCCTGCTGGCGGTGCTGAACGACCTCTTGGACCTTTCCAAGATCGAAGCCTCGGCCCTGGAGCTCGAGTTCAGCGAATTCGACCTGGAGCATCTCGTGCGCGGCGTGGCGGCGGCCTATCAGGCGCAGGCCGAACGCAAGGGCCTGACCTTCGCATTCGAGGTCGCGGGCAACGCCACCGGCCGCTATCGGGGCGACAGCGCACGCATCCGGCGCATCCTCTACAGCCTGGCCGACAACGCGGTGAAGTTCACCGAGGCGGGCGGCGTGACACTCAGCGTCGAACGCAAGGTCGACGAGGTGGTCTTCCAGCTGCGCGACACCGGCATCGGCATCGGCCAGGAGCATCTGAGCCGGTTGTTCGAAGGCTTCTACCAGGCCGATGCAGGGCGCACGCGCCGCTATGGCGGCGCCGGCATCGGACTGGCGATCTGCCGCGAGATGAGCGCGCTCATGGGCGGGACCATCGAGGCGCAGAGCACCCTGGGCGAAGGTTCCGTCTTCACCGTGCGCCTGCCCCTGACGCCGGCCATGGAAGGGGCGACGCCCGGCCAGGCGGACGCCTCCGTCGACGCCCAGCCGGCCGCGGGCGAGTTGCGGGTGCTGGCGGCGGAGGACAACGAGACCAACCAGCTGGTGCTAAACACCCTGCTGGCGCAGATCGGCATCACGCCGACCGTGGTCGAGAACGGCCGCCAGGCGCTGGACGCCTGGGAGGCGCAGGTCTGGGACATCATCCTGATGGACATCCAGATGCCGATCCTGGACTGCGTGGCGGCGACCCGTGAGATCCGCCAGCGCGAGGCCGAAACCGGCCGTCCGCGCACGCCGATCGTCGCGGTCACCGCCAACGCCATGACCCATCAGGTGGCCGAGTACCTGGCCGTCGGCATGGACGGCATGGCGCCCAAGCCCATCGACATCACCACCCTGATCCAGGCCATGGAAGAGGCGCTGGAGCCCGCGGGGCAGCCGAGCGCCGCGGCGGCCCTCTAGCCGCCTTAGGGCTGGGAGCCGTAGGCCATCTTCACTTCGTAGGGCTGGAAGACCGTGTGCGAGAGGCCCCAGGCGGGGCGATCCAGGGTCTGCGGCCGGTCCGACAGGTTCAGCACGATCCGGAACGGCCCCTTGGCGGTGGGGATCTCGCTTGCCTCGAAGGGATAGGGCAGCTGGCCCGCCGCCGGCGCCGCGCCTTCGTCGGCGGAGCGCCAAAGGGTGAAGGGCCGTCGCCCGCCGGCTGCGGTGTCGACCAGCACGTCCTGCAGACCCGCCGCCTGGCGGTCGAACTCGGTCAGGGCGCGCACCAGTTGCGGCGGGGTCGCGTCGAAGGTGAAGGAAGGCGACAACCGGATCGGGAAGTAGATGATCCCGATCGCGCCGTGGATCACCGAGCTCCAAGCCATCACGCGGAATTCCTCCGGCGTGGGCACAGGCGTCTGGTCGCCGAAGGCCGCCGTGCCGATGAAGGCCATGACCGGCTTGCCGCCCGACCAGGCCAGCTGCCTGTCGATGACCACGCCCTGGGTCGTCGAGGTGTAGCCGTCGTTGGAGCGGATGACGACCGGACGCTTTTCCTCGACCGGATAGCTGTCGGCCGCCAGCCAATCGCTGGCCGGTCCCTTCATATAGTCCTGCATCAGGACGCTCTTCTGGGCCCAGTCCGGGTAGATGTGCGGCCCCACGTGGTTGGTCCAGATCGGCAAGGTCTTGCCCGCGGCCTTCGCCGCGGCCCGCCAGGGCGCGGCTTCCCGGACGACCTCGGCCGGATCCTGCGCCACGCCGCCGTAGTCGAACTTGCCCTTCACGACGTTCGAGGGTTCGTCCTGCGTAGCCCAGGCCAGCAGGCGCCGGTCGCCAAGGTCGGCGATGAGATCCGAGGAGGGATGCCGGATCTGGTAGAAGCCACGCTGGTCCGCAGCCTGGCTCCAGCCGGCCACGTCGTTGCCCTGGGGAACCTCCACCAGGGTGTTGACCCCTCGCGCCTTCCAATCGTCCATCTGGCCGGTGGACTGCATCCACACACCGAGCACGAAGACCTTCGGCCCGGCCTGCGGTTGGCTCGCAGCCGGGAGCGCGCCGCCCAGGGCGACCGCCAGTCCCAGCGCCGTCAGCCCGATGCCGCTCAAACCCATGCCACACCTCCCCGCCAAGCCTACAAGCAGCCGCCGGGCGATCCGAGCGGATTCCCCGACCCCAAACGGACGCCCCGCGACGATCGGTCGCGTAGCTTCACCTTAGGGTTCCCGGAACCGTGACCCTAGGTCCCATTCTGGGTTGTTTTTCCAAGATTGACACAACTTAAGGGCTATTCGAAGGTCCAGCCTGACGCCCGCCGATTCAAGATGGCCGGCTCTCGGGAGGACTGCGCGCCGATGCCCCCTGGCTCCGATGCCCCAGGCCGAGATCCCGCCGGCGAACTGAAGGTGCTGGCGGCCGAGGACAACGACACGAACCAGCTGGTGCTGAAGACCCTGCTATCGCAGGCCGGCGTCCATCCCACCATGGTCGAGAACGGCCGCGCGGCGCTCGAAGCCTGGGAAGCCCAGACCTGGGACATCATCCTGATGGACATTCAGATGCCGGTGATGGA
>JAFEDM010000012.1 GCA_018241625.1 Pseudomonadota bacterium
CTTCGCGCGCGCCTTCGCCAAGAGCCAGCTCGGGGGCGGCACCGTGCTGCCCAAGGCCGGGGCCCTGTTCGTCTCGGTGAAGGACGCCGACAAGCCCTGGGTGCTGGAGCCGGTGAAGCTGCTCATCCAGCACGGCTTCAAGGTGCTGGCCACCGGCGGCACCTGCTCGTACCTCAAGGAGCAGGGCCTGGACGTGGAGCTGGTGAAGAAGGTGCTGGAGGGCCGCCCGCACATCGTCGACGCCATGAAGAACGGCGAGGTGCAGCTGGTGTTCAACACCACCGAGGGCCGCCAGTCGCTGACGGACAGCTTCGAGCTGCGCCGCACCGCGCTGATGATGAAGATCCCCTACTACACCACCGCCGCCGGCGCGCTCGCCGCCGCCCAGGCGATCGTGGCCACGGTGGAGGACACCCTCGAAGTGCGGCCGCTGCAAAGCTACGCCTGACGCCGGCGCCGGATTCCCGCGGCAGGGGAATCCCCCACCGTCCGCGAGAGTCGGGGTCTATGGTCCTTGCCGAGCCGCGCGAGCGGTCGTCGGGGAAATCGTCATGTCGTCCAAGTCCGCGTTCCGTGCGTCGCGCCTGTTTTCCGGCGCTGCCTGCGCCGCCGCCTTGGCGATCGGCCTCGGCGTCGCCGCGCCGGCCTCGGCCGACATCTACTGGCTGGTGAGCGGGCTGTTCGACGACGGCGGCACGCTGAGCGGTTTCTTCGACATCAACGTCTACGGCTACCTGCAGAACTACGACCTGGTGACCACCGCGGGCTCCACGGTGACCCCGGGTTACGAATACACGCCCAGCGACAGCTACTTCTCCAACGGCACCTTCTATGTCGACGCCCAGCCCGGCTACCGCCAGGACCTGCACCTCGACTTCCTGCTGCCGATCAATGTGAAGGTCGCGGTCAATCCGATCGTCGGCGGCTCGCCGGGCCCCTCCTACGAGTGCGTCGGCTCCTACAGCTGCTACGACCTGGGCGGCGGGACCACGCGCTTCCTGGCCAGCGGCTTCGCGGCCGCGCCGGAGCCGGCCGCCTGGGCCCTGATGATCGGCGGCTTCGGCCTGGCCGGCGCCATGCTGCGCCGACGCCGCGCGCTTGCAACCGCTTGAATTTGCTCGTTCGGCGAACCTGAACGCCGATCACATTCCGGCGACACGCGCCCAGGTTTTCGTTGACCGTGGTTCGGCTAAGGCGCAGCCTTCCCGACAGTAGCCTGATTTGCGCAGGCTCTAGCGGGTGTCCTCCGGCCGCCCGAGAACAGAACGGCCGGCACGGCGCCCGTGGCGTCTGACGCAATCTGGCGGGGGCGGAGAACCCCCAAGCAGATTGGGAAGGACGCTTATGCACTCTGATCATCCGGAAGTTCATCACCATCCGAACAAGAACACCGCCCTGAAGCTCGAGGGCGTGGTCGGCAAGATCATCGCGGTCGTGGCGGTGGTCATGATCGGCGCGTTCGTCTGGGCGCTCTCCACCGGCAGCGGCACGCCGAGCTGGATGCGCTGACCTGAAGGGGCCGGCGCCGAACGCGCCGGCTTTTCACCCCTGGAGATGCCTTCCGCTGCGTCCGGCTAGCGGCGCGGCGTGGGGTGGTTTAGGCCTCCGTTCCAGGAAAACCGAACGGGAGGATGACCATGGCTGGACGTGTCGCGGGCAAGGTGGCCCTGGTCACCGGCGGGGCGAGCGGCATCGGGCGCGGCTGCGCCGAGAAGCTGGCCGCCGAAGGGGCCTATGTGGTCGTCACCGACCTGCAGGACGACAAGGGCGCCGAGACGGTCGCCGCGATCCAGAAGGCCGGCGGCCAGGCGGAATACCTGCACCACGACGTCACCGACGAGGCGGCGTGGGAAACGGTGATCGGCAAGGTGAAGGCCGGCCGAGGGCGCCTCGACATCCTGGTCAACAACGCCGGCATCGGCCTGGGCGGCTCGGTGCTGACCATGACGCTCGCCGACTGGAAGCGGCAGATCGCGGTGAACCTGGACGGCGTCTTCCTGGGCGTGAAGCATTCCATCCCGCTGATGCGCGCCTCGGGCCAGGGCGGCTCGATCATCAACATGAGCTCGGTGGCGGGGCTGAAGGGCTCGGCGATCCTGGCCGGCTACTGCGCCACCAAGGGCGGGGTGCGGCTGTTCACCAAGTCGGTGGCCATGGAGTGCGCCGACGCCAAGGGCGGCATCCGGGTGAACTCCGTCCACCCCGGCATCATCGAGACGCCGATCTGGCTGTCCATCGTCAACCCCGCCAACCCGGGCGCCAACGCCCCGCCGGACCTGGACGCCATGTCGTCCATGGCCGTGCCGCTGGGTGTGAAGGGCCTGCCGGAGGACATCGCCAACGGCGTGCTGTGGCTGGCCAGCGACGAGAGCCGCTATGTGACCGGCGCCGAGCTGGTCATCGACGGCGGGCTTTCGGTCCGCTAGCACCCGCTCCATGTCGCCCACCGTCAACGTCATCTTCGGGCCCTGCGGGGCCGGCAAGACCACCTACGCCCACACCTTCGCCAAGCGCGAGAAGGGGGTGGCCTTCATCCTGGACGACTGGATGGCGCGGATGTTCGGGCCCGACATGCCCGAGCCGCTGGAGTACGAGTGGATGATCGAACGGGTCGGCCGCTGCGAGATGCAGATCTGGTCGACGGCCGCGGCGGTGCTGGCCGCCGGGACGCCGGTGATCCTGGACATCGGGGTGATGCGCAAGGCGGACCGCGAGCGGGTGCGCCAGATCGCCGAGGGCGCGGGCCTGACCCTGCAGTTCCACTTCGTCAACGCCCCGCAGGAGGTGCGCCGCGCCCGGGTGGCGGGCCGCAACCAGCTGCGCGGCGAGACCTTCGCCATCGACGTGCCGCCGGACATGTTCGACTTCATCGAGGGCGTCTACGAGGCGCCCGAGCCTGACGAGCTGAAGGGCGTGATCGTCAGCATCAGCGACTAGGCCACCCCTCGATCAAGCGTCATGGCCGGGACAGGCCCGGCCATGACGGTCGAAGGCGCAGGACGAGCGGGCTAGGCGATGGCCGCCGCGTAGAACTCCGCCGGCCAGGTGGCGTCGGCGGCGCGGTGGAAGGCGTCGCGCTGGGTGAGCCGGTCGCGGTAGTCCATCAGCTCCGGCGTCTCGGGCAGCACCTTCTGGTACATCAGCCGCGCGAGCGTGCCGCCCAGCACCACGTCGGCGCCGGTGAAGCGATCGCCCAGCAGGTAGTGGCGGTCCTTCAGCACCCCGGTCACCACGCGCACCATGTCGTCGAAGGCGCCGAAGCTGAAATCGAAGCCCGGCAGGTCGATCTTGTTCTTGTGCAAGGTGGCGACGGGGTCGACCACGGCGGTCGAGAACACCATCCACTTCAGGTACGGCCCGCGAGCCGGGTCGTCGATCCGCGGGGCCAGCGTGCCGTAGCCGTAGCGGTCGGCCAGGTAGATGGCGATGGCCGGGGTCTCGCTCACCACCACGTCGCCGTCGGTGAGCGTCGGCACCTTGCCGGCCGGGTTGAGCTTCAGATAGGCGGCCGCCTTCTGCTCGCCCTTCTTGATGTCCACCGTCTTCACGCTGAACGAGACGCCCAGCTCCTCCAGCATCCAGTAGGCCGTGAAGGCGCGGCTGGCCGGCGAATGGTAGAGGGTTATTCCGCGCGGGCTGGCCATCACTATCTCTCCTGGGTGTCGGCCCTAAGCTAGGGCCGCGCCGCGCCCATAACCAGTCGCCGCAACAGGAAGATCGCCACATGCCGAGCCGGGACCGCGTGCACGCCTTCGTCGCCATGGTGGAGCAGTCGAAGTTCGTCGAGGCGATGGAGGAATTCTACCATCCGCACGCCACCATGCAGGACAACCAGGGCGAACGGCGCGGCCCGCTGGACAAGCTGATCGAGGGCGAGCGGGCGACCCTGCGGCGCTTTCCGAAGGCCGAGACGGACAAGGTCACCGACCTGCTGGTCGACGGCGACAAGGTGGTGATCCGCTGGCGGTTCACCTTCACGCCGCCCGAAGGCCCCGCGGTGATCATGGAGGAGCTGACCCTGCAGCGTTGGGAGGGCGAACGGATCGCCGAGGAGCGCTTCTTCTACGACCCGCGCCAGATGCGCCCCGGCTGAGCCGGTCGGTCACGATCCGGTCGCAAAGCGTCAGCATGCTGCTTTGCGGGATAGCGGCGGGCGAGTGAGTGGGTTCACCGAGCGTCGCTATGGGTCGGGTTGCGTTTTGCGGCGCACAACCCTATCCTTTTTCCCCCCGGACGCCTGCGCCCGCGGCCGGTACTCCTCCTCCAACTAAGGGCGAACTCGAGTCACCACCACCGATGGATAAAGTCCCGATGACCGCCGAGGGCTACCGCGCCCTCGACGATGAGCTGAAGCGTTTGAAGACTGTGGAGCGGCCAGCCGTGGTCGGCGCCATCGCCGAAGCGCGCGCGCACGGCGACCTGTCTGAGAACGCCGAGTACCACGCGGCCAAGGACCGCCAGGGCTGGATCGAAGGCCAGATCGCCGAGATCGAGGACAAGATGGCCCGCGCCCAGGTGATCGACGTCACCAAGCTTTCGGGCAAACAGGTGAAGTTCGGCGCCACCGTCACCGTCATCGACGAGGACACCGAAGAGCAGTCCCGCTACCAGATCGTGGGCGAGCACGAGGCCGACGTGAAGCAGGGCCGCGTCTCGATCACCTCGCCGATCGCGCGCTCGATGATCGGCAAGGAAAGCGGCGACGTGGTCGAGGTGAACACGCCCGGCGGCGTGAAGGCCTACGAGATCACCAAGGTCGAGTGGGTCTAGGCCGACCCTTCGCCAATCGGGCTCCCGCCGCCTCGACGGAGGAGGGCCTGTGACCGCGGACCCCCTGACGATCTGGACCGTCACCGACGGCCGGGTCGGCATCGAGGCCCAGGCGCTGGGCCTCGCGGAGTCCGTCGCGCGCCTGCGGCCGGCCCGGATCGTGGTCAAGCGCGTGGCCTGGCGCCCGGGCCTTTCCAAGCTTCATTTCCTGCTTCCGCCCAGGCTGGCGTTGCGCGCCGACAGCCCGATCGCCGCGCCCTGGCCCGACATCTGGATCGGCGCCGGCCGCGCCTCCCTGCCCTTGTCGCGCCGCGTGCGCCGCTGGTCCGGCGGCCGCACCCTGGTCGTGCAGACCCAGAACCCGCGCGGACGCCTCGACGACTTCGACATGGTGGTCCCGCCGGTCCACGACCGGGTCGAGGGGCCGAACGTGTTCCCGATCGTGGGCTCGCCCACCCGGATGCACGCCGACGGCTTCCAGCGTGAGCTGGCCCGCTTCCGCGACCGGATCGATCCCCTGCCCCATCCGCGCATCGCCATGGTGGTCGGCGGCAAGTCCAAGACCCACGACCTGCCGCCGGAGCGCGCCCGGGCGATGGCCGCCGAGGTGGGCGCCGCGGTGCGCGCGGCGGGCGGATCCCTGCTGCTCAGCTTCACCCGGCGCACGCCCGCGCCCGCGCGTGCGATCCTGACCGAGGCCCTGGCGGACCTTCCCGGCTGGATCTGGGACGATACCGGCGACAATCCCTACTTCGCCTTCCTGGCGGCGGCCGACCACATCCTGGTCACCGAGGACTCCACGAACCTCGCGACCGACGCGGCCACCACCGGGCGGCCGGTCCACGTCCTGGGCATGGCCGGCGGCGGGCGGAAGTTCGAGCGATTTCAGCGCGACCTGGCCGAGCGCGGCATCGCCCGGCGCTTCAACGGCGCCTTCGAGGAATGGCGTTACCCGCCGCTCGACGAGACCGATCGCGCGGCCGCGGAACTCCTCAGACGTTTCGACGCACGAAATACTGCCTAGCGTGGCTTCGGCGCCGCTTGTCAGGTGGTAAACGTGGCCGCAGTTTGGCAAGACTTTCGCAACACCCTCGCGGCAAGCTGCCGCAAACCTTTTGAGTCGGGGAACGCACGTGGCGACCTATTTCTGGAACCAGATCACCCAGGCGAACGCCGACGCGTTCAACGCCGCCACCGACACCATCGTCTTCAACGGCCCGGCCAACCAGGCCTCGGTGGCGTTCAATCCGCTGACCCTGAACAGCCTGCCCAGCGTCACCCTCACCTTCCAGGGGACCTCGGTCACCTTCGCCAACGACGGCGCGCAGGTCCGGGGCCAGACCCTGAACTTCATCTTCACCGACTCCTCGAAGCTCTACATCGGCACCACCGGCAACGACGGCCCGATCACCGGCAGCACGGGCGCCGACGCCCTGTTCGGCGGCCAGGGCAACGACGCGCTGAGCGGCGGCACGTCCGGCAACGACCTGCTGCAGGGCAACCAGGGCGACGACACCCTGACTGCCAGCAGCGGCCTCAACACCATGTTCGGCGGTCAGGGCAACGACGTCATCAACCTCTCCGGCGCCGGCAGCTCGACCTCGGCCACCAATTTCGCCCAGGGCAACCTCGGCAACGACACCATCACCGGCTCGACCCATGCCGACACCATCCTGGGCGGCCAGGGCGACGACCAGATCACCGACGGCGGCGGCTCGGCCGCAGACTTCCTGGACGGCAACCTGGGCAACGACACCGTCACCTCGACGGCCACCGTGGGCGGCGTGACCATCCTGGGCGAGGGCGGCGACGACAGCCTGAGCTCGGCCAACGGCGGCGCCTCGATCAACGGCGGCGCCGGCGACGACACCATCCACGGCGGGACGGGGACCGACACCATCGACGGCGGCGACGGCAACGACAGCATCACCGGCGGCGGCGGCAACGACATCATCAATCACGAGGCCGGCAACGCCACGATCAGCACCGGCAACGGCAAGGACATCATCGGCACCGGCAACGGCGACGACAGCATCACCACCGGCACGGGCGCGGACTTCATCTCCGACTCCGGCGGCAACAACACGATCAGCGACGCCGGCGGCGCCAACAGCATCACCACCGGCAGCGGCAACGACATCATCCACGTCACCGGCGCGGGCGACGACCAGATCTCCGCCGCCGCCGGCAATGACACCATCACCGTGGTGGCGGGCGTCCACACCATCGACGGCGGCGCGGGCGACGACTCGATCGACCTGGGCGGCGGCGGCGGCACCATCACCGGCGGTCTCGGCGACGACACCATCACCGGCGTCGGCGGCGCGAGCGCCATCGACGTGGGCGCGGGCAACGACCAGGTGACCATCGGCGCCGGCGGCGGTA
>JAFEDM010000130.1 GCA_018241625.1 Pseudomonadota bacterium
CCTGGAGGACCGTTTGATGCATCTGATGAAACCCCGCGAGACCGACGCCCCGTTCGTCGGCGCCGCCCGCGCGGTGGGCCTGGCCGCCATCGGCGCCAGCGTGCTTGGCTCGGCGGCCCTGCTGCACGTGACGCCGGTCATGGCCCAGGCCGCGCCCAAGGCCACGCCCGTGGCGGCCGCCGAGCTGGCCGCGCCGCCGGCCCCGCCCGCGCCGCCGGCCATCCCCGCGGTCGCCGCCGTGCCCGCTATCCCCGCTGTCCCCGCGGTTCCGGCCGTCCCGGCGATCCCCGCCAGGCCCGCCCGTCACGCGCACATGGTCTACGGCCACGACGGCGTGACCATCGAACGCGGCCAGACCGGCTATCGCCACACCTGGACCGGTTCGGACGGCGTCTCGATCACCGTCACCAACGACGACCCGAACGAGCCGACGCCGGAGCAGAAGCAACGCTGGGAGGACCAGTCCCGGCGCGCCGAGGCGGCCGCGGCCAAGGCCGAGGCGATGGTCAATTCGCCCGAATTCAAGGCCAGGATCGCCAAGGCCCAGGAAGCGGCCATGAAGGCCCAGGCCATGGTCGACTCGCCGGAGTTCAAGGCGCGGATCGCCAAAGCGGAGGAAGAAGGCCGGAAGGCGCAGGCCTACGTCAACTCACCCGAGTTCAAGGCCCGCATCGCCAAGGCGCAGGCCGACGGCGCCCGGGCGCAGGCCCTGATCAATTCGCCGGAGTTCAAAGCGCGGATCGCCAAGGCCGAAGAGGCCGGCCGCCAGGCCGCGGCCTATGTGAACTCGCCGGAGTTCAAGGCCCGGATCGCCAAGGCGGCGGAAGAAGGCGCGAAGGCCGCCCGGATGGCCGACTCGCCGGAATTCCGCGAACGCATGCAGCGCCTGCAGCGCGAGCTGGACGAGACCGGCGACCGCCTCTCGCGCGACATCCCCGATCCGCAGCCCGCGCCCCGGCCTGCGCCCTGACCTGCGTCCTGACCGGACAGCCCGTCTAAGCGCTCGCGCCCTTCCCGGTCCCGGAGAGGGCGCGTCCGTTTTCGTCGGACATAAGTCATTCCCACTGGCCGGCGACCGGCAGAGGCTGCAGGCTCCAGCGTCACGTCCAGGAGCCTTGCTCATGACCCCCGTCGCCTCCCGCCGCCTGATCCTGCGCGGCGCCCTGTTCGGCGCGGCCTGCGCCTGCGCCGCCGTCGGCGCGCGCGTCGCCTACGCGGCCGACGATCCTCCGAAGTCGCCGACCGGCAAGTGGACCTGCCCGCCCTGCGGCTGCCCGAACGACGGCAAGGAGTTCGATGCGCCAGGGACCTGCTCGGCCCCCGGCTGCGGCATGGACCTCGTCCCGGTTCCGAAGAAGCCCTAGGCGCCGCCGCGGATCATCTCGACCTGCGAGCCCGCGATCTGGCGGATCTCGCAGACGCCTTCCCAGTCCGGCATGTGCGCCAGGTGCAGGCTCATGAACTGCCGCGCGCTCTCCTCGGCCGCCGCCATGTCGGGCAGTTCGAAGATGGCGAAGCCGCCGATGATCTCCTTGGTCTCGGCGAAGGGGCCGTCGGTGACCATCAGCTTGCGGGACTTGAGCCGCATCCGCTTGCCGGCCGCCGCCGGGGCCAGCCCGCCGTCAGAGATCATCCGCCCGGCGGCGACCTCCCGCTGGGCCATCTCGTGCATGGCCGCGATCAGCTCGGGCGGCGGCATGGCCTCGGCGTCGGACTGCATGATGAACATGAAGCGCATGGTGGATCGTCCTCTTTAGGTCCGCGCGACCAGACGCGCGTATTCCCTGGACGGGCGCGCACACGCCGATCCGACATTTTGCGCCGGCGTCTCAGGTTTTGGGAGGAAGTG
This sequence comes from Pseudomonadota bacterium, assembly GCA_018241625.1. Taxonomy (GTDB): domain Bacteria; phylum Pseudomonadota; class Alphaproteobacteria; order Caulobacterales; family Caulobacteraceae; genus Phenylobacterium. Next base: position 1,850 of record JAFEDM010000130.1, read on the forward strand.
GCTGGGGAACTAGGACTCGAACCTAGAATGACGGTACCAAAAACCGCAGTGTTACCATTACACCATTCCCCAGCAGGAACGGTCGCGGGGGTCGCCCGCGGGAGGCGTGGAGATAGCGTAGGAGCCCCTACGATGCAACGCCCTCGGAACGTATCATAAATCGGGCCGTCTGGCCGCCTTGCGGGGCCGGAACCCCTCCTCTATAAGGCGCCCTCCAAGTTCGGAGTGTGGCTCAGTCTGGTAGAGCACCGCGTTCGGGACGCGGGGGTCGCAGGTTCAAATCCTGCCACTCCGACCACTTGGCTTCCAGGACAATTCCATAAAGACTTCAAAGCCTTGGGCGTTCAGCCCTTGAGCCGCACCTTCACCTCGGTCGACAGGCCGGGGCGCAGGGCGTCCAGGCCCTTCTGGCCGGGCTCGAGCCGTATGCGCACGGGCACGCGTTGGACGATCTTGGTGAAGTTGCCGGTGCCGGGTTCGAACGGCAGCAGCGAGAAGGTCGAGCCGGAGCCCGGGGCGAAGCTTTCCACCTCGCCCTTCAGGGCCACGCCGGGGAGTGCGTCCACCTTCACGGTGGCCGGCTGACCGGGGCGCATCCGCGCCACCTGTGTCTCCTTGAAGTTGGCCACGACATAGGGCGCCTTCAGCGGCACCACGGTCATCAGCCGCGTGCCCGGCTGGACATAGTCGCCGGCCTCGACCTGACGGTCGCCGACCACCCCATCCACGGGCGCGCGCACCAGGGCGTGGCCTTGGTCTTGGCGGGCCAGATCCAGGGCGGCGCGGGCGCGGGCCACATTGGCCTGCGCCTGGGCCAGCGCGGCCTCCAGCGTGGCGCGCTTGGCGCGGACCACATCGGCCTGGTTGCGGCTGACGTCGAGCTGGGCGCGGGTCTTGATGGCGTCCGAGTCGGCGCCGGCGGCGGTGGCGCGATAGGCGTCGGCGTCGCGTTTGGCGACCGCGCCTTCGGAGACCAGCTGCTCGTAGCGCGCCCGGTCGGCGTCCGCCCGTTCGCGCTGGGCGTCCGCGGCGCTGATCACCGCGGCCGCCGCCCGCACATTGGAGTCGGCCAGCTTCTGCTCCGGGCCCAGTGAGACCAGGGCCGCTTGGGCCGACTGCACGCCGGCCTCGGCGGTCATCAGGTCGGCGGTGGCGGACGCGACCCGGGCGTCAAACTCCTCCGGGTCGATGCGCACCAGCGGATCGCCGCGATGGACCGGCTGGTTGTGCTGCGCCAGCACCTCGGCCACCAGGCCGCGCACCCGCGGCGCCACCACGCTGCTGTCGGCCTGGACATAGGCCGCGTCGGTGGTCTCGGCGCCCTTGGGGGCTGCGATAAAAGCCGCCCCGCCGGCCGCCGCCAGCAGGGCCGCGCCCACGACCAGGCCAGTCCGGCGGGAGAATGGCGCCACAAAACGGGACTTGGGCTTATTGGCCGCGTTTGCGCCCTCGATCGGAGCGCCGTCGAGGGGGAAGCTCGTACTGTTCATAGGTCCAGTCCCAGGCGCGCACGCAGCGCTGCTCTGGAGGCCGTCAGGATCGCGTCCGAGCGCGCCGGGTCAGGCTCCGCCCGGGCGAGCGACACGGCCCCCACCATTTCCGAAAGCACCGAGGTCGCCAGCGCCTGCGGCTCCGGCTGGCCCATCTCGGCCAGCAGCCCGGCGATCCGATCGGTCAGGCCCGCGACGCCGGCGGCGAAGCGTTCACGCGTCTCGCCGGTCAGGCGCGGCGCCTCGGCCGACAGGAACGGCAGTGGGCACCCAGAAGTCCGCGCGTCGCGGTGCGAGCGCGAAAGATAGAAGCGGATGTAGCTGTTCAGCGCCGAGCGGGCGTCCGTGGTCTCAGCCTGGGAGGCCTCCAGCCGGCCGCGGCTGTCCAGGAACATCCGCTCGACGCCGGCCGCCAGCAGGGCGTCCCGAGAGGGGAAGTGAGCGTAGAAGGCGCCGTGCGTCAGCCCGGCCGCGCCCATGACGCCCGCCACGCTGATCCCGTGCGGCCCCTGCTCGCGGATCGCCTTGGCGGCCTCCGCCACCACCCGTTCCCGAGACTGGGCCTTGTGTTCCGATCCGTAGCGCGCCACTTGCGCCTCCTTTGTATGATGTACATAATATAATCAGGTTCGGCGGGCAAGAGCCGGCGGCAGGAGACCGGATCGGCCATGGCCAATGCAAGCGCGATACCGATCGGCCGCAGCGTGGCGGCCCGCGCCGAGGCCGCACCGATCGACCCGGGCGCCTGGCCCACGGCGCGCAAGTTCCTGGTGTTCGGCCTGATGGCGTTCGGCCAGTTCATGGCCCTGATCGACATCCAGATCGTCGCCGCCTCCTTGAACGACGTCCAGGCCGGCCTCTCGGCGGGCCCGGACGAGATCAGCTGGATCCAGACCGGTTATCTGATGGCCGAGCTGGTGATGATCCCCTTCTCCGCCTTCCTGGCCCAGGCGCTGTCCACCCGCGTCCTGTTCGCGCTTTCGGCAGGCCTGTTCACCGTCGCCAGCGCGCTCTGCGGCCTCTCGTGGGACATCCAATCGATGGTGCTGTTCCGGGTGATCCAGGGCTTCGTCGGCGGGGCCATGGTGCCCACGGTCTTCGCCACCGGCTACGCCCTGTTCAGCGGCCCACAACGCGCCCTGATTCCGGCGATCCTGGGTTCGGTTTCGGTGCTGGCGCCGACGCTGGGGCCGACGGTGGGCGGCTTCCTGACCGAAGTGGCCGGCTGGCGCTGGATCTTCTACATCAACGTCGCGCCCGGCATCGCGGTGACGATCCTCAGCCTGCTGTTCATCCGGGTGGACCGGCCGAACTTCGCCATGCTGCGCAGGATCGACTACGCCCATCTGGCCTCGATGGCGGTGTTCCTGGGCGGCCTGGAATATGTGCTGGAGGAGGGCCCGCGTTACGACTGGCTGGGCGACCCGGCCATCGCCACCGGCGCCTGGCTGTCGTTCGTCGCCCTCCTGCTGTTCCTCGAGCGCTCGTTCCGCTCGGGCGGGCCGATCGTGCGGCTGACGCCGTTCCGCAAGCCCACCTTCGCCTTCGCCTGCGTCTTCAACCTAGTGATCGGCTTCGGCATCTACGCCTCCACCTATCTGATCCCGCTCTACCTCGGCCGGGTGCGCGGCTTCGACAGCCAGCAGATCGGCGCCACGGTGTTCGTGACCGGCGGCGCTCAGCTGGTCTCGACCTTCATGGTCGCGCGCCTCTCCCAGACGGTGGACCCGCGCAAGCTGATCACCGTGGGCCTGACCCTGTTCTCGGCCAGCCTCTGGTGGACGGCGCACCTCACCTCCCAGTGGGGCTTCGGCGACCTGCTGGGCCCGCAGCTGCTGCGCGGCTTCTCGGTGATGTTCTGCATCCCGCCCAGCGTGAACATGGCGCTGACCGGCTTCGAAGGGCCGGAGCTGCGCGCGGCCTCCGGCCTGTTCAACCTGATGCGCAACCTGGGCGGCGCAGTCGGCATCGCGGTGGTCAACACCTGGCTGGGCGACGAGACCCGCATCCATGTGGCGCGGATGGGCGAGAGCTTGGGCCGCGCCACCGCCCAGGCGCCTGACATCGTCGCCGCGGTCGCCGCGCGCATCGCCCACAGCGTTCCTGATCCGGCGCGCGCCTTCCAGCTCGCACAGAGCGAGTTCGCCCGCATCGTCGGCCGCGAGGCGCTCACCTCCGCCTTCAACGAAAGCTTCCAGACCATGGCCTGGATGTTCCTGGCCGCCCTGATCCTGGTGCCGTTCTGCCGGCCCGCGCCGCCGCCGCTGGCGGGCAAGCCGGCGCAACCGCCGCCCGACGCCCATTAGAAGGTCACTTGAGATGATGCTTCGCGCTTTCGCCCTCGCGGCCGCCACCCTGACGCTCGGCGCCTGCGCCGTCGGCCCGGACTACCGGCCGTCGACGACCCCGCTGCGTCAGGCCTACGCCACCGCCGCGCCGACGCCGGAGCCGGGCGCCGCCGGCGCGGACCTGACCGCCTGGTGGCGCGGCTTCGGCGATCCGGACCTGACGCGCATCGTCGAGCGGGCCGCCGCCCAGAACCTCGACGTCGCCCAGGCGGCCGCCCGGGTCAGCCAGTCCCGCGCCGCCCTCAAGGCCGCCGGCGCCGCCCTCCTGCCCGAGGTCGGCCTCCAGTCGGCGGCCGCCGACGGCGAACAGTCCCTGCGCGGTCCGATCGGCTCGATCGGCAGCCACCTGCCGGGCTTCGATCGCCGCTACGACGACGTGACCGCCGGTCTCGCCGCCAGCTGGGAGATCGACCTGTTCGGCGGCAAGCGCCGGCAACGCGAGGCCGCCGCCGCCGACAGCGCCGCCGCGCGGGCCGAGCTCGCCGCTGTGCGCGCCAGCGTGGAGGCCGAGGCCGCCGACGCCTACCTGCAGGCCCGGGGCTTCCAAGCCCGCCTGGCCGTCGCGCGTCACCAGCAAGAGGTCGACGAGGACCTGCTGCGCCTGGTCAAGGACCGCTTCGCCCAGGGGGTCGCGGCGGAACGCGAGACCCACCAGACCCAGGCCGAACTGGAGGCCGTCCGCGCCGCCATCCCACCACTGCAGGCGGGCCTCGCCGCCGAGCTGAACCGCCTCGACATCCTGATGGGCGCGGCGCCTGGCGCCTATCGCAGCGAGCTGGCCGCCGAGGCGCCCCTGCCGCGCGCGCCGGCGCTCGACGCCGCCCAGACGCCCGGCGACCTGCTGCGCCGCCGGCCGGACATCCTGGCCGCCGAGGGGCGGCTGGCGGCGGCGAACGCCCGCATCGGCGTGGCGATCGGCGACTACTATCCGAAGGTCTCGCTCAGCGGCCTGCTGGGTTACGACAGCCTGGACAGCGCCCGGCTGTTTACCGGCCTCGCCCGCGAGAGCCAGGTCGCAGCCGGCCTGCGCTGGCGGCTGTTCGACTTCGGCCGCGTCGACGCCGAGGTGGCCGCCGCCCGGGGTCGCCAGGCCGAGGCCCTGGCCGCGTGGCGCGCCACGGCCCTGCGCGCCGCCGGCGAGGTCGAGACCAGCTTCAGCGATCTGCAGCAGGATCGCCTGCGCGCCGCGGCGCTCGACCGGCGGGTCGCCGAACTGCGGGTCGCCCGACGGCAGGCGCAGAAGGCCTACGAAGGCGGCGTCGCCAGCCTCATCGAGGTGCGCGACGCCGACCGCGACCTGCTGACCGCCTCCGACCAGCTGGTTCAGACTGAGGTCGCCGCGGCGCGCGCCGCCGTCGCGAGCTTCCGCGCCCTCGGGGGTGGCTGGAGCTAGCCGCCGGCCATCTTGGCTCCGCTCAGGATGGCGGTGTGGCCGTTGCGGTTGTGCGCCCAGGCCGCCTCGCCCTCGCCGGTGTCGATCGGATGCTCCTTGCCGAAGGAGACGGTGGTGATCCGTCCGCCTGGGACGCCGTGGGCCACCAGGAATTCCTTCAGGGTGTTCGCCCGCCGCGCGCCCAGGGCCAGGTTGTAGTCCTCGGTGCCGCGCTCGTCGGCGTTGCCCTCGATGCGGATCTTCACCGCCGGGTACTTCTTCAGCCAATCGGCCTGGGCCGCCAGCAGCGGCTCGGCGTCATTGCGCACATTGTACTGGTCGTAGTCGAAATAGACCCGGTCGCCGACGTTGACGACGAAGTCGCGCTCCGAGCCCGGCAGCACGGCCTGGGCGACCGCGGCCGGCGCCCTGGCGGTCGGGCCGCTCGAGCTGGGCGCGGGCCGGGACGACGCCACCGGCCCGCTGGCCGGCGCCGGCTTGGGATGCGAGGCGCAGGCGGCCAGGGCGGCGAGACCGGCCATCGCCATGGCCGCCTTGAGGGCGGTCTTGGACGGGCGGACGGACAGAAGACTGAGGGCGGTCATTTCCATCTCCATGGGAAAGGCAGAGCTTCGACGCTCTTATATATCACTGCATGATATTTTGAAGCTTGCGCGCGTAAAAATATCGCCCCATGATACAAGGGCCGGTCGCAGTTGGGAGGCTGAAGCCGGTCAGTGAGTTC
>JAFEDM010000131.1 GCA_018241625.1 Pseudomonadota bacterium
AGTTCTTCATCAAGAAGTACGCCGCCGCCAACGGCATGTCGGAGCGCCCGCTTTCGGCCGAGGCCAAGAGCCGCCTGGCCGGCCACCGCTGGCCCGGCAACGTGCGCGAGCTGGAGAACGCCATGCACCGCGCGGTGCTGCTGGCGACCGGCCCGGAGATCGAGGAAGACGCCATCCGCCTGCCCGACGGCCAGCCGCTGGCGGCGGCCGACCCGGCCGCGCGGACCGCCCAGGCCGCGAGCCTCGCCGCCGAGACCGCCAGCCGCGCCTTCGTCGGCCAGACGGTGGCCGCGGTCGAGCAGCAGCTGATCATCGACACCCTGGAGCACTGCCTGGGCAACCGCACCCATGCGGCCAACATCCTGGGGATCTCGATCCGCACCTTGCGCAACAAGCTCAAGGAATACACCGACGCCGGCATCTCCGTGCCGCCGCCGCAGATGGGCGCGGCCTCCGCCGCCTGATGAGTTCCGCACGTGGCTGACGCTTCCCTTCCCTCGCCCTCCGGGTCCGCGCCGTCGGCGCGCGAGATCATGGGATGGGTCATGCGCGGCGAAGTCGCGCTGGCGCTGGGCGTCGTCGGCATCGTCGTCCTGCTGATCCTGCCGATCCCGTCGATCCTGCTGGATCTTCTGCTGTCGCTGTCGATCACCAGCGCCGTGCTGATCCTGATGACCTCGCTGCTGATCAAGAAGCCGCTGGAGTTCACCGGCTTCCCGATGGTGCTGCTGGTCACCACCCTGTTCCGCCTGGCGCTCGGCATCGCCTCGACGCGCCTGATCCTCGGCCACGGCCACGAAGGCGTGCACGGCGCCGGCCACGTCATCGAAGCCTTCGGCAAGCTGATGATGGGCGGCAACTTCGTCATCGGCATCATCGTCTTCGCCATCCTGGTGATCGTGAACTTCGTGGTGATCACCAAGGGTTCGGGCCGGATCGCCGAAGTGGCCGCCCGCTTCACTCTGGACTCCATGCCCGGCAAGCAGATGGCCATCGACGCCGACCTGTCGGCGGGCCTGATCGACGAGGCCGAGGCCAAGAAGCGCCGCAAGGAGCTGGAGCAGGAATCGACCTTCTTCGGGGCCATGGACGGCGCCTCCAAGTTCGTCCGCGGCGACGCGATGGCGGGCCTGATCATCGTCGCCATCAACATCATCGGCGGCATCCTGATCGGGGTGCTGCAGCACCATGTGCCGATCGTCCAGGCGGCCTCGACCTACACCGTCATGACCATCGGCGACGGCCTGGTGACCCAGATCCCGGCGCTGATCATCTCGATCGCCGCGGGCTTCCTGGTGTCGAAGTCCGGGGTCGAAGGCTCGGCCGACAAGGCGCTGGTCACCCAGCTGGCGATGAACCCTGTGGCGCTCGGCATGGTGTCCGCCGCCGCAGGCGTGCTGGCGATCATCCCGGGCATGCCGATGATCCCGTTCCTTGGCATCTCCGCCGGCGCGGGCGCGCTGGCCTGGCGCCGGTCGCAGAAGGCCAAGGAGCCGCCGCCGGTGGAGATCAAGCCGATGGAGGAGCCGGCCGAGGAGCCGATCACCCAGACGCTGGCCATCGACGAGATCAAGATCGAGCTGGGCTACGGCCTGCTGGGCCTGATCAACGACCTGGAGGGCCGCCGGCTCACCGACCAGATCAAGGCCCTGCGCAAGACCCTGGCGGCCGACTACGGCTTCGTCATGCCGTCGGTGCGCATCCTCGACAACATGCGCCTGCCGAGCCAGGGCTACTGCATCCGCATCAAGGAGATGGAGGCCGGCAGCGGCGAGGTGCGCCTGGGCCACATGATGGCCATGGACCCGCGCGGCGGCCAGGTCGAGCTGCCCGGCGAGCATGTGAAGGAGCCGGCCTTCGGCCTACCCGCCACCTGGGTGGACGAGGCGCTGCGCGAGGAAGCCACCTTCCGCGGCTACACCATCGTCGACCCGGCGACCGTGCTGACCACCCATCTGACCGAGATCCTCAAGGAGAACATGCCGGACCTGCTCAGCTATGCCGAGGTGCAGAAGCTGCTGAAGGACATGCCGGCCGAGCAGAAGAAGCTGGTCGACGACCTGGTGCCGTCGGTCGTCACCGCCACCACCATCCAGCGCGTGCTGCAGGCCCTGCTGCGCGAGCGGGTCTCGGTCCGCGACCTGCCGGCGATCCTGGAAGGCATCGGCGAGGCCGCGCCGCACACCACCTCGGTGACCAATCTGGTGGAGCAGGTGCGCGCCCGCCTGGCCCGCCAGCTCTCCTTCGCCTACCGCGGCGACGACGGCGCCCTGCCGATCGTGACGCTCACCGCGGAGTGGGAAAACGCGTTCGCCGACGCCCTGGTGGGCACGGGCGACGACAAGCAGCTCGCGCTGGCGCCGTCGCGCCTTCAGGACTTCGTGCGCGGGGTGCGCGACACCTTCGAACGCGCGGCTCTGGCCGGGGATTCGCCCGTGCTGCTGACCAGCCCCGGCATCCGGCCCTACGTCCGCTCGATCATCGAGCGCTTCCGCGGCCAGACCCCGGTGATGAGCCAGAACGAGGTCCACCCCCGCGCCAAGCTGAAGACGGTCGGCGCGATCTAGTCTAGCGTCGTTCCCCGAACGCCGGGGGGCTGACGTCAGATGATCCATTCCTTGCTGTTGGCGGCGCTCGCCATCGGGACCGTCCTCTTCGCCGTCGCCGTCTTCCAGGCCTGGCGCAAAGCGCCCGTGGGGCCCTCCCTCGAGGGCATGGCGATGAGCGCCGTCTCCAACTTCTTCGACACTCTCGGCATCAGCTCCTTCGCCTCGACCACCGCCTATCTCAAGTTCCGCAAGCTGGTCCCGGACGAGCTGATCCCCTGCACCATGATGGTGGGCTATGGGCTGCCGGCCACCACCCAGGCCTTCATCTTCCTCAATGTCGTGAAGATCGACCCGCTACTGCTGGGCCTGGGGATCGCCGCCTCCGTCGTGGGCGGCCTGGTCGGCGTCTCGGTGGCCGCCTGGCTGCCGGTGCGCCCAATCCGGCTGGTCATGGGGATCGGACTGCTGGTCGCGGCCGCCAGCTTCGCGGCCTCGGCGCTGCACCTGATGCCGCTCGGCGGCACGGCGACGAGCCTCGCGCCCCTGCCCTTCGCCCTGGTGGTCGCGGCCAGCTTCGTGCTGGGCGTGCTGGTCAACCTGGGCGTCGGCAATTTCGCGCCCACCCTGGTGCTGGTCAGCCTGCTGGGCATGGACCCACGCGCGGCGTTCCCGCTGATGATGGGCTCGGCGGCCCTGCTGGTGCTGGTCGCGGGCGTCAGGATCGTGCGCGCGCGGCCGCTCGATATGGCGCTGGTGCTGGGCATGATCCTGGGCGGGATCCCCGCCGTCCTGGTCGCCGCCTTCATCGTCAAGTCGCTGCCGATCGAGCAGCTGCGCTGGGGCGTGATCGCGGTGGTGACCTATGCCGCGGCCGTGATGCTGCATGCGGCCCTGGCGCCGCGCCCCATCGCTGTGGCCGAGGAAGCGGCGGGCTGAGCCCCACGCCCTATTTCACCCGGCAGCTCCGCCCGGCGAAGGCGTCGTCCAGGAAGGCCAGGATCTTCGGCCAGCCGTCGGCGCGGGCGGCGTTGTTGCCCTCCGGCGTGCCGCCCAGGCCGGCCAGCGCCTTCAGGTTCGGGCTGTCGGCCGGCAGGGGCGGCCCCACCGACGCGTGACCGGCATTGTCGTAGGCCAGGTGGGTGTGCGGCCAGGCAAAGCGGTGGGCGTCCAGCCGCGCCGTCACGGCGTCGGCCATGGGCGTGGACGGCCAGAGCTGGTCGGCCTTGCCGCTGATCATCAGCACCGGCCCGCGGATCTTCTCCACCGGGATGAAGGCGTCCGGCGCGGCCTTGGGGAGGCTGCGTTCGTAGAGGTCGCGCACGCCGCGGAACGGCCCCTCAGCATAGGGGACAAAGGCCAGGGGCTTGCCGCGCCAGCTCCAGGACGCCGTGGTGACCGGAACGGCCGGGTTCTTCATGTCGATGCCCGCCCAGACCACATCGGACGGCACGCCCGCGACGACGGCGCAGAGGCGCGGATCGCGCGAGGCGATCAGCAGCGCCAGCTCGCCGCCCTTCGAAACGCCGACGACCGCAATCGGCCGCCTGGCCATCCCCGGCTGGGCGCGCAACCAGTCGACGCCGGCCTCGACGCCCTCCAGCGGCACCTCCTTCAGGGCCGCCGGCAGGCCCGGGGCGTCGAAATAGGCCACGGCGAGGGTCCCGAAGCCATGTTCGGACAGCCGGCGCGCCAGGGGCTGGGCCCCGCGCAGGCCGCCTTCGGACCCGCCGAGCACCAGGATCAGGCCGTCCTTGTCCGATGCCGGCGGGAACCAGGCGCCGACCATGCCGGGTGCGAGGCTGGTGACCGGCTCGGGCGCCGCGCGGTCCGCAAGGGCCGGGGCGGCAAGAGCGCCGAGCGCCAGGGCGATAAGCAGCGCGCGCATCAGGCGGCCGCCTTGGCCAGGCGCCCGGCCTCGGTCTTGCGCCGTCGCAGCGCGAGCCGCACCTGGCTGACCGCGGTGGCGATGGTGAAGCCCAGGATCAACAGGATGAAGGCCATCATCACCAGGCCGTGCGTCTGGCCCACGACCGGCGTGAACTGCGGGACGATGAAGTGGCGCAGCGGCTCGACCCGCAGGAAGACCTCGTTCACGCCGCCGCCGATCAGCACGTAGTAGCTGAGCAGCATGCAGGTCAGGTGTCCGTACTTCCAGGCCGGGCCCGACCCGTGCCAGCGACCGAGCGCGAAGCCGCCAAGCGAGGTCACTATAGCCATGACCGCGAACCAGTGGGCGGCGGTGAAGGCGTGGCGCGTGTAGATGGTGAGGCTGGTCAGGCTGGCGAAGACGATGGCGGCCACGTACCCGTCGCCCCAACGCCGATGCCGTGGCGTCCCCTTGCGGGCGACGATGAGCCAGGCCCCTAAGGCCAGGGCCGCGACGCAGGCGGCGGTATGGAACCAGCCGACCACCGACATGGTGAGATTGACGCCCATGGCGACCTCCGGGTGACGTTGGCCACATACTCTGCAATACAGAGTATTCTGTCAATCGGAGTTATTCTGCGATCAGTCGCCCTCGGGAATGACGCCCTCGATGATGTCGCGCAGATACTGGAGATGGCGCTCGTAGGCCCGCCGGCCGGGCTTGGTGATCCGCGCCTGGGTGCGCGGGCGCTTACCCACGAAGTCCTTGTCGATGGCGATGTAGCCGGCCTTCTCAAGGGTCGCGAGGTGCGCGCCCAGATTGCCGTCGGTCGCCTGGGCGATGGCCTTCAGGCGCTTGAACTCCAGCCCCTCGCCGTCCGGCAGGGCGTTCAGCACCGACATCAGGCGCAGCCGCGTCGACTGGTGGATGACCTCGTCCGCTTCAGCCACGGCTCAGACCCGCCGGAACCAGAGGCCGCCGAGGATCAGGCCGCCGCCGCCCACGATGGCGCTCCACAGGAAGAACCAGTCGCGCAGGTACAGCCAGCCGATCACCGTGGCGGCCATCATCGCGGCCCCGATGGCCGAGAGCCTGGGGCCCACGGCCGAGCCCAGGGCGATGTAGACCGCGCCCACCGCAAGGCTGGCCAGGGCGTTGGCCTGCACCAGGCTGAGCGGCGGGACGATCAGCTGGACGCAGGCGCCGAAACCGGCGATCGCGGCCGCCACCAGCATCGCCTTCAGGGCGCCGCCCCGCGCGCCCGCGCCCACATGCGCCGTCTGGCGCCGGCCCATGATCGTGCTGACGACCACGCCCACCACCACGAGTCCCGTCCAGGCGAGCTCGCCGGCGTGCTCGCTGACCTGGCCGGCGACATTGGCGATCGCCCAGATGGCGCCCCAGACGAACAGATAGCCGCTGCTGTTCTGGTAGCCGCGCGCCTGGGCGGCCCGGCCGGCGGCGGCTTGCGCGTCCTTCAGGGCGCTGGCGGCCTCTTCGGCGGGAATCATCATCGGAGCCCCTTAACTCTGCGAAGCAGAGTATTCTGTCCAACGCCCGCGTCAAGCGGCGCAGCCCCCATGCCGTTGCAGGCGCCCGTCCGGGCTGATAGCGGTGCGGACGCGGAGCGGGACCGAAGCTCCGGACGAGTCTTGGGAAACCGATGCGGCGACCTCTCCAACGACCAAAGGGCGCGGGCTCGGCGGTGATCTGGGACCTGCTCACCTTTGAGCACCTGATGACCAACCAGGTCATCCATCTGATCTATTGGGCGGGCCTGGCGCTGATCGCGCTGGGCTCGTTCGGCACGATCGGGGCTGCGGTAGGCGTGGCGATCCGCGATCCGTTCCCCTGGGGCCTGGTGCTGGCGATCCCGGTGGCGATCGGCGGCCTGCTGGTCATGGGCGCCCTGGTCCTCCTGTGGCGCTCGTTCTGCGAGTTCTATGTGGCGGTGTTCCGGATCAGCGAGGACCTGTCGGTGCTGCGCGAAAGCGTCGACGCCGAACGTAAACGCACCGCGCCTTAGGCGCGCCACCCGTCTCAGAACAAGGTTCTTGGCGCCCGGACCGAAATCACCGGATATTCGAAACATGCCCCCGGCGCAGTTCGCCTCCTACGATCCTGCGGACGAGTTCCCGTTCGCCGTCGACGACTACCTGCTTCACCTGGTGGTCGCGATCTACCAGTTCCGCGACTCCCGCCTGGATCAGGTGCTGCGGCCGCTGGGCCTGAACGTCAGCCGCTACCGCGTTCTGGGCGTGCTGGAGCGGTTCGGCGCCAGCAAGATGACGGAACTGGCCAGCTTCACGGCCATGGAGCGCACCACCCTCACCCGGGTCGGCGACCAGCTGGTGGCGGCGGGCCTGGTCACCCGCGCCAGCGAACCGCGAGACCGGCGCCAGGTGATCCTCAGCCTCACCGACGAAGGCCGCGAGACCCATGCGCGCGCCATGGGGATGGTGCTGTCGCTGAACCAGGTGCTGCTCGACAGGGTGCCGGAACGGGAGCGCCGCTCGGCGGCGCGGGTGCTGATCCGGGTGGTGGAGAACCTGG
>JAFEDM010000132.1 GCA_018241625.1 Pseudomonadota bacterium
ACACCGTCGGCCTGCTGTTCTTCAAGCGCGAGAACCCCAAGCTCGCCGACACCCTCGACGTGCTCTGGACCTCGCCGCCGCTGCCGGAAAGCTCGATCGTGGCGCGCAAGGACCTGGATCCGGCGATCAAGGAGAAGATGCGCCAGTTCTTCCTGACCTATGGAACCGGGACCGGGCCGGTGGCCGACAAGCAGCGCGAGGTGCTGAAGAAGATGGCCTATGGCGGCTTCCGCCCGGCCGATGACACCTACCTCGACCCGATCCGCGAGATGCAGGCGTCCGAGGCCCTGGGCGAGGCGCGCCGGACCGGCGACGCGGCCAAGATCGCCGCCGCCCAGGCCGCCTACGACAAGGTGCACAACGCCGCCGAGGCCAAGCGCGGCAAGGAGCCGAACCCGTAATGGCGCCGGCCTCGACGTCTGGACCCACAACGGCGGACATCCCCGCGCCGCCGACCCGCTCCATGGGGCAGCGCGCGCCGGACCTGCTGGTCTGGGGCCTGGTGGCCGTGCTGCTGGTGCTGGCGGTGAAGCCGGTGGAGCTCGGCCACTTCACCAAGCTGTTCACCAACTCGCAGAATATGCGCGAGTTCGGCGCGGACCTCCTGAAGCCGAACTTCGACCAGCTGCGGCTTTATATCGGCCAGATGTGGCTGACGATCCAGATCGCCATGTGGGGCACCGCGCTGGCGGTGCTGATCGCCATCCCCTTCGGCCTGGCCTGCGCGCGCAACATCTCGCCGGTCTGGCTGCAGCAGCCGCTCCGTGTGCTGATGAACCTGCTGCGCGCCATCCCCGACCTGGTGGTGGGCACCCTGTTCATCGTGGCCGTGGGCCTGGGCCCGTTCGCCGGCGTCATGGCCATCGCCATCAACACCGGCGGCGTGCTGGCCAAGCTGTTCTCGGAAGCCGTCGAGGCCATCGACCGCGCGCCGGTGGAAGGCGTGCGCGCCACCGGCGCCAGCCGGCTGCACGAGGTGATCTGGGGCGTGATCCCGCAGGTCGCCCCGCACTGGACCTCCTATGCCCTCTACCGGTTCGAGTCGAACTCGCGCTCGGCGACGGTGCTGGGCCTGATCGGCGCGGGCGGCATCGGCCAGCTGCTGTTCGAGACGCTGAACGCCTTCGACTACCACCACCTCTCGGCGATCATCATCGTGATCATCGTGGCGGTGACGCTGATCGACCTGCTCTCCCAGCTGATGCGTTCGCGCCTGCTCTGACGTCCCGGCGCCGCGAAAAAGAACGCCGCCGCGGGGTGCGCGGCGGCGTCGGAGGGTCGCGGGGGTCGCCGCTAGAGGGAAGTCTCAGACCTCTGCCTTAGGCCCTGTTTGTGACGGCCCGCCCACGCGCCGATGAGCCTTATGTGACAACGGCGACGCCTTACGGTGTCACAAACCTGTCGTCGCCCAGCGCTAAGCCGAACGGCAAAGAGCGGCATGGATGGGGCGCTCTTCTTCAGGAGAGAAGCATGTTGAAGATTCTGGGGGCGGCTCTCAGCGCGGCCCTGATCGCCGGCGTGGCCACGACGGCCAGCGCGGCGGGTTCGATGTCCGGCGCGGGCGCGACGTTCCCGGCCCCGGTCTATAACAAGTGGGCCGAAGCCTATAAGGCCGCCACAGGCACCGCCTTGAACTACCAGCCGATCGGCTCGGGCGGCGGCATCAAGCAGATCGAGGCCTCCACCGTCGACTTCGGCGCCAGCGACAAGCCGCTGAAGGTGGAAGACCAGCAAGCCAACGGCCTGGTGATGTTCCCGACCGTGATCGGCGGCATCGTGCCGGTAATGAACCTGCCGGGCTTCAAGCCGGGCGCGCTGAAGCTCACCGGCCCGCAACTGGCCGACATCTATCGCGGCGCGATCAAGAAGTGGGACGACCCGCTGCTGGCCCGCACCAACCCGGGCGTGAAGCTGCCGAACCTGCCGATCACCGTCGTGCACCGTTCGGACGGTTCGGGCACCACCTTCCTGTTCACCAGCTTCCTCAGCCTGCAGGCCGAGCACTGGCGGACCGAGGTCGGCGCGAACGACAGCGTCCAGTGGCCCGTGGGCCTGGGCGGCAAGGGCAACGACGGCGTCGCCGCCTTCGTGAAGCAGACCCCCGGCTCGATCGGCTACGTCGAATATGCCTACGCCAAGCAGAACGCGATGACCTACGCGCTCATGCAGGACAAGGCCGGCCAGTTCATCGCCCCCACGGCGCAGAACTTCAAGAACGCCGCCGCCAACGCCAAGTGGACCAACGCGCCGGGCTTCTACCTGCTGCTACTCGACCAGCCGGGCAAGGACGCCTGGCCGATCACCGGCGCGACCTTCATCCTGATGCACGCCAAGCAGACCGACGCGGCCAAGGGCGCCGAGGTGCTGAAGTTCTTCGACTGGGCCTACAAGAACGGCGATGGCGCCGCCGACCAGTTGGACTACGTGCCGCTGCCGGCCAATGTGAAGGACCTGATCCGCAAGTCCTGGTCCAAGATCGTGGGTCCGGACGGCAAGCCGGTCTACAAGTAGCCTTCTGGTTCCGGCGCCCCGCGGCCAGGCGGTCGTGGGGCGCCGGTTCCATGTTCCCCGCTCGATTTCATTCCGCCCAGATCCCGTGAGATGTCGGAAACAACCCTCCCCGCCGCCGCGCCCGCCAAGCGCCGGTCCGCGCCGCGCGGCGCGCTGATCGGACAGATCTTCGAGGGCCTGTGCTTCGGCGCGGCGACCCTGCTGCTGGCGGCCCTGGGCGGCATCATCGTCTCGCTGATCGTGGGCGGCTGGCCGGCGCTCTCGAAGTTCGGGGTCGGCTTCCTGTTCTCCGCGACCTGGAACCCGGTGACCGACGTCTACGGCGCAGCGGGGCCCATTGTCGGCACACTGATCACCGCCGCCCTGGCGCTGGTCCTGGCCCTGCCGATCTCGGGCGGCGTCGCCTTCTTCCTCACCGAGCTCTGCCCGGCGCCGCTGCGGCGGCCGATCGGCACGGCGGTGGAGCTGCTCGCCGGCATCCCGTCCATCGTCTACGGCATGTGGGGCCTTTTCGTCTTCGCCCCGCTGTTCGCCCGCTGGATCCAGCTGCCGCTGATGAGCGCCGCCAAGCCGGGCTCGCTGCTGGAGACGCTCACCACCGGCATCCCGAACGGCTCGGGCATCCTGCCGGCCTCGATCATCCTGGCGATCATGATCCTGCCGTTCATGGCCGCCACCCTGCGCGAGCTGCTGCTGACCGTGCCCGCCGCCGTACGCGAGAGCGCCTATGGCCTGGGCGCAACCACCGCCGAGGTAGTGCTGTCAGTGACCCTGCCCTACGTCCGCCAGGGCGCGATCGGCGCGGTGATGCTGGGCCTTGGCCGCGCACTGGGCGAGACCATGGCGGTGACCTTCATCATCGGCAATTCGCATGCCTTCCCGAAGTCGCTGTTCGACTCGGGCTCGACCATCGCGTCCACCATCGCCAACGAATTCACCGAGGCCACCAGCCCGGTCCACACCGCGGCCCTGATCTCGCTGGGCCTGGTGCTGTTCCTGATCACCTTCGCGGTGCTGGGCCTCGCCCGCCTCTTGCTGCGCCAGCAGGGAGCCAAGCTGTGAGCGCCGCCAAGCTTGTCCGCCGCCGGGTCGGCGACGTCGTCTTCAAGGGGTTCTGCTGGAGCGTGACGGGCCTGGCCCTGGTGGCGCTGGCGGCTATCCTCTGGTCGCTGCTGGCCCAGGGGTTCGGCGGCCTGAACCTCGACGTCTTCACCATGTCGACGCCGGCCGCCGGCTCGCGCGGGGGCCTCGCCAACGCCATCGTGGGCTCGCTCCTGATGTGCGTGCTGGCCATGGTCATCGCGCTCACCGTCGGCGTCCTGGCCGGCACCTGGCTGGCCGAGTACGGCGGCCGCTCCAAATATGGCGCGGTGATCCGCTTCCTGAACGACGTGCTGCTGTCGGCGCCGTCGATCCTGGTGGGCCTGTTCGTCTACGAGCTGCTGGTGGCGCCGTTCCACGGCTTCTCCGGCTTCGCGGGCGCGGTGGCCCTGGCGCTGCTGGCCGTCCCGGTGATCACCCGCACCACCGAAGACGTGTTGCTCCTGCAGCCTACGACCCTGCGCGAAGCCGGCGTCGGCCTGGGCGCACCGCTCTCCTACGTGATCCGCCAGGTGCTGTGGCGCTCGGCGCGCGGCGGCCTGCTCACCGGCGCGCTCCTGGCCTTCGCCCGGATCAGCGGCGAGACCGCGCCCCTGCTGTTCACGGCCCTGAACAACCAGTTCTTCAACAAGCCCTGGTTCGACCTGCGGCACCAGACGGCCAACCTGCCGGTGGTGATCTTCAACGGCGCGCTCAGCGCCTATGACGACCTGCGTCGCCTGGCCTGGGCGGGCGCTCTCCTGATCGCCGGCACGGTGTTGGCGGTCACCATCGTGGCGCGTATCGTCGCCCAGGAGCAACGACGCTCATGAACACCCTCAATCCGGCCGTGGAAACCTTCGAGACGAGCATCGCCGACGTCGACCGCGCGCACGTGAAGGTCGATGTCCGCAACCTCAACTTCTATTACGGCAAGACGCACTCGCTGAAGAACGTCTCGATCCCGATCGCCAAGAACAAGGCGACGGCGCTGATCGGTCCCTCCGGCTGCGGCAAGTCCACCCTGCTGCGGACGCTGAACCGCATGTACGCCCTCTATCCCGGCCAGCGCGCCGAGGGCGAGATCGTCTTGGACGGCGAGAACGTGCTGGGCCCGCGCACCGACCTCGCCCGCCTGCGCGCCCGGGTCGGCATGGTGTTCCAGAAGCCGACGCCCTTCCCGATGAGCATCTACGACAACGTGGCTTTCGGGGTGCGGCTCTACGAGAACCTCTCCAAGGCCGACATGGATGCCCGCGTCGAGGAAAGCCTGACCCGCGCGGCCCTATGGGACGAGGTGAAGGACAAGCTCTCCGCCCCGGGCCTGGGCCTCTCGGGCGGCCAGCAGCAGCGCCTGTGCGTGGCGCGCGGCGTGGCCGTACGGCCCGAGGTTCTGCTGCTCGACGAGCCGACCTCGGCGCTCGACCCGATCTCCAGCGCTAAGCTGGAAGAGACCGTGACCCAGCTGAAGAACGACCACACCATCGTCATCGTGACCCACAACCTGGGCCAGGCGGCGCGGGTCTCCGACTACACGGGCTTCATGTATCTGGGCGAGCTGGTGGAGTTCGGCCCGACCGACGAGCTGTTCACCCGGCCGGCCACCAAGCGCACCTCCGACTACATCACCGGCCGCTTCGGCTAGGCTATCCGGCGTCCTAAGGCTGGCCGCCGAAGGCGTAGGCCACCTTCAGCCAGGCGCCGCGCGGCGGGGCGGGCGTGCGGAACTGCTCCTGCGCCAGGGTATAGATGCTGGTGGTCCCGGACAGGCCATAGGTCGCGTAGGTCTTGTCGAACAGGTTGTCGACGTCGAGCGAGACGGTGAGCCGTTTGCCGATCCGGTACTGGGCGTCGAGGTTCACCACCGCATAGCCCGGGACCTTGCCCGTCGGGTCGCTGTTGCTCTCGTTGCCATGGGCGATCTGGTCGCCGACGGCGATCAGCGCCGCGCCGATCCGCAGGTCGTCGGTCACGGCATAGCCGACCCGCAGCTTGAAGCTGTTCTCGGGAACGCCGGGGATGCGGTCGCC
>JAFEDM010000133.1 GCA_018241625.1 Pseudomonadota bacterium
CCGGCCCTCCACCTGGGTCTATGTGGACGTGCGCGGGCGCGACCTGGCTTCGGTCGTGGGCGACCTGCAGAAGGCGGTGGCGCAACGGGTGAAGCTCTCGCCAGGCGTATCGGTGGCCTATTCCGGCCAGTTCGAGTACCTGCAGCGCGCCATCGAGCGGCTGAAGCTGGTCGTGCCGGCGACGCTCGCGATCATATTCGTCCTGCTGTTCATGACCTTCGGTCGGCTGGACGAGGCGGCGCTGATCATGGCCACGCTGCCCTTCGCCCTCACCGGCGCGATCTGGACATTGTACCTGCTGGGCTACCACCAGTCGGTCGCCACCGGCGTGGGCCTGATCGCGCTCGCCGGGGTCGCCGCCGAGTTCGGCGTGGTGATGCTGATCTACCTGAAGGAGGCGCTTAAAAGCCGCGGCCCCGAGCCTTCGGTCGACGAGATCGCCGAAGCTGTCCGCGAAGGCGCACTGCTGCGGGTGCGGCCGAAGGCCATGACCGTGGCGGTGATCCTCGCCGGCCTCGCCCCGATCCTGGTCGGCGATGGCGCGGGGTCTGAGGTCATGAGTCGGATCGCCGCCCCGATGATCGGCGGCATGCTCACCGCGCCCCTGCTGTCGATGTTCGTGGTCCCCGCCGCCTACCTGCTGATCCGGCGGCGGTCGGCTAAGGCGCCAACCCCAGGCTGACGGATCGGCGGAACAGCCCCGCCATCTCTGCGGGCGGCCGTCGCGCGCCATCGGCCAGCCACCATTCCAGGAGGCTGAGCAGGGACCCGGTATTCATCGCCACGCGGGCGGACAGGTCGTCCGGCGGACAGGTGGAAGCCAACTCGCGCCGAAGCTCGACGGCCAGCATGGCGCGCAGCTCCGCACGCGCGATTTCGGCGCGTCGGCCACCGGCGAAAAGACACAGGTGCGACGGCCGACCAGCGGCCTGGGCGAAGACGGCTTCGACCCAAGCGAAGGACATGGTCGGGTTGGCCGACCTTGCAGCGGCCAAGGCGTCGCGAAGATGGCTGAACAGACGCCGCAGGAGGTCGTCCTTGCCGGCGTAGTGCGCATAGAAGGTTGAGCGGCCGACGCCGGCTTCCGAGCAGATGTCGTCGACCCGGATAGCATCATAGGGCCGATGGAGGGCCAGAGCGGCGAAGGCGCGGTGGATCGCGCCGCGGGTCCGCACAGCGCGCCGGTCAATGCTGGGGAGGGACATCGGACTGATCCTGGGGTCGAACCGCTGAAATCAGGGGATATGGGACGCTCCGGCCGATCTGTCCGTCAACTCCGCGCGCATCGCCGGGCCCACCGACATAGGCTGGGGCCATGTCTAGCGACCCGTCGCCGTCCCGCGCTCCGATCCCTGGCTGGGTGAAGGTCTTTTTCGCCGTACTCGCCCTGCTGGTCGCGGCCTTCGTCGGCCTGCACCTCTCCGGCCATGGCTTCAGCCATCACATGCACGGCGGCTGATGCGGCTGTCGCCCAATCTCCGCCGCGCCGTCCTGCTCACCCACCTCCTGGGTGGTGTCGGCTGGTTCGGCTCGGTGGCGGCCTACCTATGTCTGTCCATAACAGGCCTGACCACGACCGATCCGCAGCTGGCGCAAGCCTGTTACCTCGCGATGGACGTGATCGGATGGAGCGTGGTCGTGCCGCTGAGCGCGGTGGTGGTCCTGGCTGGCCTGGTCCAGGGTGCGGGCACCGCCTGGGGCGTGACGCGCCACTGGTGGGTGGTGCTGAAGCTCCTGATGACGATGATCGCAGCGGCGGCGCTGCTGATGCACATGCAACCCACCGCGGTCCTGGCCGCTGCCGCCCGGGCCGGACGCCTGACGGATCCTGACCTCCAGGGTTTGCGGTTCGAACTGGTGCTGGCGCCGAGCCTGGCGCTCCTGCTGCTGGCCTTCAACGCAGGCCTGGGCGTGGTGAAGCCGAAAGGCCTCACGCCCTTCGCGCCACCCGCCCGCAAGGCCTAGCGGGAGTTCATTGCAGAGTGGGTGTGATGCTCTCGCCGGCTTCGCGGCAGGCCCGCTCGCACCGGCGGCATTCCTCGGCGCAGATGCGGCAGTGCTCGTGGCGGTCGGCATGCTTCTGGCATTCGTCGCCGCACAGCCGGCACGCCTCGGCGCAAGTCTCGATCATCCGCTTGAGCAAGGCTCCGTTGGTCCCGGTCCGCCGGGACGCCAGGGCGCCGGTCGCGATGCAGACATCCGCGCAGTCTTGGTTCAGGCGGATGCACTGCAGCAGATCCTTGACCATGTCTTCGCTGAGGCAAGCGTCGGCGCAGACCGTGCAGGTGTTGGCGCAGTCGTAGCAGGCCTCAATGCAGCGGATTAGCGCGTCGTTAGTCTGGCCGCGAACGGACGGGTGCGTGCTGATCATCTCCTGGGCATGCATGGAGGGCCTCCTTGGTGACGGCGGGATGCCACTCAAACTGCCCGGCGATCGCGCCCGTTCCGCGATTGGAGAACCCAAATCTCCGACCTCAGGGGCGAAGGCGGCCTGGCGCGTAACCCTTTTGAATCCGACCGCGCGGCGGTCGTCTGCTGAATGGAGACGGAAGATGAAGTTGCTTGTCGCGGCGGCGGCGGCCGCACTGATCGCGTCACCTGTGCTGGCCCAGGCCCCGACCGTGGTGACGGTGAAGGCCGCGAGTGTTGGCGCCGACGCCGGCACGAAAGCCAACGGCGAGATCAAGTCCATCGACGCCAAGGCGGGCACGGTGACGATCCACCACTCGCCGATCCCGGCGCTGGGCTGGCCCGCCATGACCATGACGTTCAAGGCGACTCCGGATGCGCTGAAGGTCGCCAAGTCCGGCCAGACCGTGTCCTTCACGCTGAAAGGGCCTGAGAACCAAGTGGTTGCCATCGAACCGAAGTAACACGGCTATAGTCGCCCGCGGGGTGGGAGCGCTGGAACATGACGAACGATCTTGACCACTGGGTCGCGGACCTCGCGGCGGCGTCGACCGACCATCAACTCGACCGGCTCGAGGCTGCGATCGGTCGCGATATCGCGAACCGGCGCCGCGAGGCGCGCGCCCTGAAGACCCTGGCGCCGGTGCGCCTGGGCGCGGTGGGGGTGGCGCTGGCGATGGGTGTCACCGCCGGCAGCGCCGCCGCCATGGCCGCGATGAAAGCGCCCCATTCACCGGGGCCTTTCGCGGTCGCCCAACTGGCCCCCTCGACCTTGCTTGAAGGCGCCCGGTGAGCCTGAGCCGCAGTATTGTCCTCACGCTGGTGCTCTCCCTCTTGCTGGGCGGGCTCGGCGCCTGGGGCGGCGCGGAATACGTCCTTCACCGGATGCGGCCGCCCACCCCACTGCACGAGCTGCTGCACGAAGAGCTCGGCCTGACGGCGGAGCAGCAGCAGCGGATCGAAGGCCTGGAGCGCACCCACGCCCAGCGCCGGACGGCGCTCCAATCGGAAATGCACGCCGCTAACGTCGACCTCGCCAAGGCGATCGGCGCGCGCCATGCCTACACGCCTGAGGTCCAGGCGGCGGTCGACCGCTTCCACCACGCCATGGAGGAACTCCAGAAGGAGACTATCCTCCATGTGCTGTCGATGCGCGCGGTGCTCACGCCCGAGCAGGCGGCGAAATTCGACGCCACGGTCGCCAAGTCGCTTACCGAAGACGGCCAGTGATCCGCGACGCCGAGGCGTCGGACAACGAGCTCGCCCGGCGCGCCACGGCGGGGGACGACGAGGCGTTCGCCGTGCTGGTCCACCGCCACAAGGAAAACCTCTACCGGCTCCTGCGCCGCTACACGGGCGATCCCGAGGACGCCTACGAGGCGGCGCACGAGGCCTTCATCGCCGCCTGGGCGGCGCTCGGCCGCTACGACGCGAGCCGGCCCTTCGGCTCCTGGCTGCGCACCATCGCCATCAACAAGGCCCGCGACCGAGGCCGTCGGGCGCTGGTGCGCCGGCTGTTGTTCGGGACCAAGCCGCTGGAAGAGAGCGAGGCGATGGAAACGCCGGATCCGGGGGCTCCGGCCGACGAGGACATCGCTGCCCAGCAGCGGCGCGAAAAGCTCGACCGGGCGATCGCGACCCTACCGCCGCAGCTGAAGGAACCCCTGTTGCTCACCGCCTTCGACGGCCTGTCGCAGCAGGAGGCCGGCGAGATCCTCGGCGTCTCCGCCAAGACGGTCGAGACGCGGGTCTACCGGGCCCGCAAGCTCTTGGCCGAGCGCCTGGACGCGGACCTGCGGCCATCGGCCTCCTGAATGTCAGACGTTTGCCGCCCTCAGGCGGAGGGCGTTGCTGATGACGCTGACCGACGACAGGGCCATGGCCGCCGCGGCGATCTGGGGCGACAGTAGCCAGCCGAACACCGGGTAGAGCACGCCCGCCGCGATCGGCAAGCCGGCCACATTATAGACGAAGGCGAACACCAGGTTCTGACGGATGTTGCGCATCACCGCCTGCGACAGGCGGCGCGCCCGCACCAGACCTTGCAGGTCGCCCTTGAGCAGGGTGACGCCCGCGCTCTCGATGGCGACGTCCGCGCCGGCGCCCATGGCCACGCCGACATCGGCCGCCGCGAGCGCCGGCGCATCATTGACCCCGTCCCCGGCCATGGCGACGGCGCGGCCTTCGGCTCGAAGCTTCTGCACCACCTTGGCCTTATCCTCCGGCAAGACCTCGGCCTCGACCTCGTCGATCCCGAGCCGCCTAGCCACAGCCAAGGCCGTTGTGCGGTTGTCGCCGGTCATCATCACGAGCCGCACGCCGTCGGCCTTCAGGGCCTTTACCGCCTCCG
>JAFEDM010000134.1 GCA_018241625.1 Pseudomonadota bacterium
CCCGCCGCGATGACCACGGCCGCTTCACCGACGACCAGGTGGACGTCGGCAAGAGCCTCGCCGCCGACCAGCGCCAACACTCCAAGACCCCCGCGCCCAAAGGCCAGGGCGACCGCGGCGACCGCCAGAACTAGGGGCGCGTCATCCCGGACGGCCGAAGGCCGATCCGGGACCCAGCCGCTCCGACCTCGACGCGCCGACCTACGGCCGCTGCATCCACGACAGCGGTCCCTCAGGCGCCTCGAACCATTCCTCGGACAGGTCCCGCCATTGCGGGTTCTCGGCCTCGATCAGGGCGAGCTTCCAATCGCGGCGCCAGCGTTTGATCCGTTTCTCCCGCCGGATCGCCGCCAGCACGGTCGGGTGGCCTTCGTACCAGACCAGCCTCTTGCAGCCGTAGGTGCGCGAAAAGCCTTCGAAGGTTCCGAGCTTGTGCTGCCGGACACGCCGCTCAAGGGTGCTGGTGACGCCGGTGTAGAGCGTGCCGTTCCGCCCGCTCGCCAGGATATAGACCGCGATCGAAGAGTCCTGGCCGACCATTATCTTCTCTTTCCCCCCCGTCATCCCGGACGGCCGAAGGCCGATCCGGGACCCAGCCGCTCCGGCCTCGACGCCACGCCAGTTCCCTTCAATCCAATTCATCCGCCCTTCCGAAGCCCTCCGCAGCTCGCCGGCTGTGCAGCTGGGTCCCGGATCGGCCTTCGGCCGTCCGGGATGACGGATGAGGGAGAAGCGCAACGAAATCCCTTGACTCTCAGCTCGACCTATGTTCTCTTTTTGTTCTTGTCGTGTCAATCGGACAAACGGGCCCGGACCGAGGCCATGCTGGGCGAGATGGCCGAGCTCAGCTTGGTCGTGGCCAAGGAGCTGGCGAGCCGGCTGCGGGCCAGCGAGACGCCGGAGGAGGCCGTGGCCCTGGCCGGCGCCTTCCAGAAAGTCACCCGCGTGGTGCGCCTGACGCTGGCCCTGGACGCCAAGCTGGAGCGCGACGCCGTCCGCGACGCCCGGGCCGAGGCGCCGGAGGACCGCGCGCTGGAGGCCGACACCCAGAAGGCCGAGGCCGCCGCCGCCGAACGCCAGCGCCAGCAGGCGCTCGCCGAGCGGCCGGCCCATCCCATCGACGCCCAGAAGGACCGCGTGAGCCGCCTGCTCAACCGCCTGCTGTGGGCCGAATCCGAGGGCGACAGCGACGAGTACGACGTCCTCTACGACGACCTGACCGCGCGCCTCGACGAGGCCGCCCGCGACCCCGCCTTCCTCGACCTGCCGATCGAGGTCCTCGCAGGCCGCATGATCGCCGACATGGGCCTCTCCGGCGTGCTGACCCTCAGCGTCGGCGACGCCCCGGCGAGCGCGCCGCAGCCCGCGAACAGCGGCTAATTCTCCCAGTCATCCCGGACGGCCGCAGGCCGATCCGGGACCCAGCCGCTCGGGCCCGCGGCGATCATCCCCATGTGCGCCGGGGTCCCGGTCTTCCGCTGACGCGGAAACCGGGATGACGACCGGCGCGTGAAAACCTCCCATCGATTTGCCCAACCCTGTCGGACTCCGGCAGGCTCGACCGTCGTTCCCATGGGAAACGAGGGGAGACGCGCCATGAGCGTCCAGGACCAGATCGACCGCTATATCGACGAGCAGCCGCCGGCCAAGCGCGCGGAGCTGGCCGACCTGCACCGGCGCATCCTCGGCCTCTCGCCGGGCGCCCGGCTGTGGTTCCTCGATGGGCGCAACGACCAGGGCAAGGTCGTCACCAATCCGAACATCGGCTACGGCGACGGCGCGATCCACTACGCGAACGGCGAGACCCGCGACTTCTACCGGGTCGGCCTCAGCGCCAACACCGCCGGGATCTCGGTCTACATCATCGGCCTGGAGGACAAGGCCTTCCTCGCCCGGACCTATGGCCCGCGGCTCGGCAAGGCCAAGGTCACCGGCTACTGCGTCAGGTTCCGGTCCCTGAAGGACGTCGACCTGGGCGTCTTGGAGGAAATGATCGCCACGCACATGGGCGCCGCGACCGCCGCCTGATCCCAGCCCAGCGCCTACTCCGCCCCCGGCTTCGCCTGGCCGCTCGCCGCCGCCTGCTCGGCGCGGCGCGCGCCGGCCAGCATGCCGGGCAGGGCGTAGTTGCCCTCGTGGCAGGCGTATTCGTAGACGATGCCCTTCAGCGGCGAGAACTCGTATTCGCCGCCCCACGGCTTGTCCCAGGTGTCCGGGTCCTCGGCCTGGAAGCGGTAGAGTATGCGGGTGGGCGAGATGCGGGTGAACCACTCGGTGATCTTCAGGTTCTTCCACGACCCGTAGAGGTTCTCGGCCTGCGGGATGTTGGTGGTCTCGACCACCAGGGTGTCGCCCTCGTAGTGGCCGATGGCGTCGCCGAACCAGGGGCGCACCCCGTCGGTGCGGTGGTGGCTGTCCAGGCGGATGATGCGCACGTCGTGCACCATCTCCACGTCGATGGCGACCGAGTTGGCCGTCTGCAGGATCTCGTAGTTGTTGTTGTAGAAGCCGTTGGGCAGCATCGGCGGGCCGGCGTTGCGGCCGAAGCCGATCACGCAGCGCTCGCCCAGCGAACGGTTCTCCGGATTGTCGAACGAGCCCAGGCCCTGGCGGCGGCCGCCGGCCCCGGCCGGCGCGGCCTTCGGCTTGGGGATCTGGCCGTCCGGCGTGGTGATCAGCGAGGTGCGGTATTGGCCGTTCACCCGCATCAGGTGGCCGCCGGGGTCGAGCCAGAAGGCGTTGTAGCCGCCCACGTCGCCGCCGGCCGCGGCGAACTCGGGCCGCAGCTTGATCAGCTTCTCCTCGTCGGCCTTGGCGTCGGTGGGCTTCTCGTCGGCCTTGGTCGGCGCGTCGGCCTTGGCCAGGGCGTCGGCGAAGGCGGCCTCGGCCTGCTTGGCCTGGGCGTCGGGCAGCACGGCCTCCTTGGTGAGGCTGAGGTTGCGCACCGTGGGCGTCATGGTGGCGTTGGACCAGTAGCCGGAGAGGTCCGGCTGGCCGAAGGCGTTCTTCGGGCTCTTCCAGCCCGGCTGGCGGACGCTGGGGTCGACAGCCGGGGCCTTCTCGGCGGCGGCGGCGAGCGCGGGGCCAGCGAGGGCTGTTCCCAGCGCGAGGATGAGGGCGAAACGCATGCGCAGGCCTCCTGAATGTCTCAAAGTATCCCTTGAGGATACTTCATCTTCGAGCCGAAACCCAAGAGCCGGATGCGCGGTCGGAAGTTGGCGGCGGCGACGGAATCCTGTTGAGCCGCGGGCGGCGGCGCGAGAAGCTTGGGCATGGCTTTGCGCGGCTTAAAATGGGCCTCGGCGGTGGCCGAGGCGATCGACCAGCGGGCGCGGCCCCGGGTGGTGGTCGTGGGCTGCGGCGACCTCGCGCGCCGCGCCGTCGAGGCGGCCAAGGACGCCGGCCAGGTCGCCCTGTGGCTCGACCCGTCGAAGCGCGGCGAGGACCTGGAACGCGGCCTGCGCACCCGCGGCGGCGACGCGCGCCAGGTGCTGATCGCCCTGGACGATCCGGACCAAGGTCTGGCGCTGGCCGCCGTCGCCCGCGCCGCCGCGCCCGAGGCGCAGATCACCGTCCTGCTGAACGACGCGGCCCTGGCCGAGGCGGCGGCCGTGCGGATCAACCATCCGCGCACCCGGGTCCTGTCGGCCGCGGCCCTGTCGGCGCGGGCCCTGCACGGCGCCCATCCGCCGTTCCTGCGCGCCAAGCAGGCCGGGCACAGCCGCCTCAACGCCGTGATCGTCGGCTTCGGCCACACCGGCCAGGCGGTGGCCCGCGACCTGATCCTCAATTGCCGCACCACCGACCTCGGCCTGCCGCGCATCACGGTGATCGACCCCAAGGCCGCGGCGCTGGAGGCGGCCTGGCGCGCGCGGGCGCCGGAGCTCGACCTCTGCGCCGAGATGGCCTTCCTGGAGCGGCGGCTCGGCGCGCCCGGCGACGCGGCGGCGCTGGCGGCGCTCGGGCTGGTGACGGTCGCCTACGCCTGTTGCGGCGACGACGCCGACAGCCTGGCGGCGGCCTCGGCGCTCGGCGCGGCGGACCTGGGCGCGAACCTGGGCGGACCGCCGATCTTCGTGCGGCTGCGCGACGCCGCGGCGAGCGGCGGCGCGATCCCGTTCGGCGAGACCGCCGCCGTCGTGGCCGCCTCGGAGTTCCTGAGCCCGGCGCCGGACGCCGCGGCGCGCAACTTCTCCAACGCCTATCGCGCCACCCTGTCGGACGAGCTGCGCAACGACCCGCAGCGCCGCTCCAGCCGGCCGTGGGACGAGCTCGACGAGACCTTCCGCCAGGCGACGCGCGAGGCCGTGGCGCACATCCCGGCCAAGCTGGCCAGCGCCGGCATCGATCCCGAGCTGTGGGTCGGCGCGCCGCGCCTGCCGCCGCCGCTGCGCCTGTTCAGGACCACCGAGGAGCGCGAGGCCCTGGCGGCGCTGGAGCACGAGCGCTGGAACGCCCAGCGGCGCATGGAAGGCTGGCGCTGGGCGGATCTGCCGGACAAGGACGAGGCGCAGCGCCTGCACCCGGACCTGGTCGCCTACGACCGCCTGCCCGAGACCTCCAAGGCCCACGACCGCGCCATGGTCGAGGAGACCCAGGCGGTCTGCCGCCGGGTCGCGACCCTCGGCGCCGCGGCCGGCTAGGTGGTGGCCCAGACCCGCCCGATCTCCTTCAGCGGCACGCAGCCGCGATAGGCGCCGGGCACCGGATCGTACCGCGCGGCCTTGGTCGCGCCGGCCTGGGAGGTGAAGTAGCCGGTGGTGGTCAGGCCCTTCAGGGTGTTCCAGTAGTGCGGGACCGGCGGCTTCTGACGGTCGGCGGCCCGCTGGTCGGCCTCGACCTCCGACAGCAGGGCCACCTTCTGGTCCGGGCTGAGGGCGGAGAAGCTGGCCGCGCCGCGGGCGCGGGCCCGTTCGTCCAGGTTGTCGATCCCGGCCTTCAGCCGCGCGGCCGACGGCGGGTCCAGCCAGATGGCGATGGTGCGGTCGATGAACTGCGGCACGCCGGCGGCGATCGCGCCGGGCGTGTCGGTCTCCGGGATGATCGCCTCGCAGGCCGCGCTGAGCGTGCGCGCCTGGTCCAGGGTCAGCGCTCGCGGCGCCCAGTTCACCGGCGCCGGCGCGCCCTGCGCCCGGGCGATGACCGGCAGGGTCCAGGCGGCGAGCGCCAGGCCCGCGAACACCTCGCGGCGAGAGGACTGGAAGCTCATCACAGCTCTCCCTTCTTGCTGGCCGCCACCGCGTAGTCCACGGCCCGGGCGGTGAGCGCCATATAGGTCAGCGACGGGTTCACGCAGGCGGCCGAGGCCATGGCCGCGCCGTCGGTGATGAACACGTTCTTGCACTCCCACATCTGGTTGTGGGCGTTGAGCACGCTGGTCTTCGGGTCCTTGCCCATCCGCGCGGTGCCCATCTCGTGGATGCCGAGGCCGGGCGCGTAGTCGCCGTCGGCCATGGTGACGTTCCTGAAGCCGGCGGCCTCCAGCATCTCGGCGGCGGCGGTCTGCATGTCCTTGCGCATCGCCTTCTCGTTCTCGCGGATCGAGACGTTGAAATCGACGGTGGGCAGGCCGTGCTTGTCCTTCACGGTCTTGTTCATGGTCATGCGGTTGTCGGCGTAGGGCAGGGTCTCGCCGAAGCCGCCCAGGCGGATGCCCCAGGGGCCGGGCTGGGTGAGCGCGGTCTTCCGCGCGGCGCCGACGCCTTCGATGTTGCGGTCCCAGCCGGCGCGACCGGCGCCGCCCTGGTAGCCGAAGCCGCGGATGTAGTCCTTCCGCGCCGTGGCCGCGTCGCCAAGGTTGCGGAAGCGCGGGACGTAGATGCCGTTCGGCCTGCGGCCCGAATAGTACATGTCCTCGAACCCATCGACCTGGGCGCCGGCGCCGGCCGCCAAGTGGTGGTCCATGATGTTGCGGCCGACCTGGTCGCTCTCGTTGCCGAAGCCGTTCGGAAAGCGGCGGCTGGTGGAGTTGAGCAGGATCCAGGCGCTGGCGATCGCCGATGCGCAGAGGAAGATCACCGGGGCGTGGAATTCCATGACCTCGCCTGTCGTGGCGTCCTGAACCCGCACCGCGTCGGCGCGCGATGTCTTCGGGTCATAGACCAGCTCGGTGACGATGGAGTTCGGCCGGATGGTCAGGTTGCCGGTCTTCTCGGCGGCCACCAGAGTCGCGGCGTTGGAGCTGAAATAGGCGCCGAACGGGCAGCCGCGGACGCAGAGGTTGCGGTACTGGCACTTGCCGCGGCCCAGGGCGATCTGCTCGGCCGTCGGCGCGGTCAGGTGGGCGGCGCGGCCGATGGTGATGCGCCGCTCGGGGAAGCGCGCCTCGGACTTCTGCTTGAAGGCCTTTTCGACGCAGTTCATCTCCATCGGCGGCTGGAATTTGCCGTCCGGCAGCTGCGGCAGGCCCTCGGTCTGGCCGCTGACCCCGATGAAGGTCTCCACCCTGTCGTACCAGGGCGCGATGTCGGCGTAGCGGATCGGCCAGTCAGTCCCGATGCCTTGCTTGGCGTTGGCCTCGAAATCCAGGTCCGAGTGGCGGTAGGTCTGCCGGCCCCAGGTGATCGAGCGGCCGCCCAGGTGATAGCCGCGGATCCAGTCGAAGCGTTGGGTCTCGGTGTAGGGGTCCTCGTGGTCCTTGACGAAGAAGTGCTTGGAGAACTCGGTCACCGCGTAACCGGTGCGCTTCTGCATCGGATAGACGGCGTCCAACTCGGCCACCGGCAGCTGGCCGCGTGGATATTCGGCGCCCCAGGGCGGGGTGTTGGCGGTCGGATAGTCGGCGATATGGCGCACCATCGGGCCGCGCTCGAGCACCAGGGTGCGCAGGCCCTTCCGGGTCAGCTCCATGGCCGCGTAGCCGCCGGTGATGCCGCTGCCGACGACGATGGCGTCGTAGGTGTGCTCGTCCCGCGCGCGGTTGTTCACATTGGCCATGGACGCACTCCCCGAACCGTTCTTGCGCGCGACGCTATCCGGCATTCGGTGGGCGGACAATCGCGGCGGCGCCTTCCTGGATGACCTATCTTGCCACTTCGCCGCGCCCGTCCACGCCTAATTTCCGCGCAGGCTGAACAGCAGCCGGGCGCCGCGCCGGATTCGCCGCGTGAACCTGCCGCACCGCTTGCCCTCATGCGGCGTCGGGTCGAGCCTGCGGAGCGACGTTATCTCGAGGGCCGATATGAACGACGATCTTTCGACGCGCGAGGGCGACGCCCCGAAAATCGGGCGGCGCGCCCTGCTTTGGGGCTCGGCCGTGGTCGCCGCCGCGCCGATCCTGACGGAAGCGGACTTTGCCTGGGGCAAGCTCGCGTCGCAGAGCCTGGGCGTGCTGCCGCCCGACGCGGTGATCATCAACGCCAACGAAAACCCGCTGGGCCCTTGCAAGGCGGCCTGCGAGGCGATCGGCAAGATCGGCCCGCTGGGCGGCCGCTACGACCGGATGGGCCACCTCGACGCCTTCACCAACGAATACGCCGCCATGCACGGGGTCAAGCCGGAGAACATCGCGGTCTATGCCGGTTCGTCGGAACCGCTGCACTACACGACGCTGGCCTTCACCTCGCCGACCAAGGGCCTGGTGATGGGCGACCCGTCCTATGAGTCGGCCAACATGGCCGCCCAGATCAGCAAAGCGAAGGTGACCAAGGTGGTGCTCACCTCCACCTACGCCCACGACGTAAAGAAGATGGTGGCGGCCGATCCGAGCGCCGGCCTGATCTACATCGTCAATCCGAACAACCCGACGGGCACCATCACGCCTCGCGAGGACATCCTCTGGGCGCTGGAGAACAAACCGAAGGGTTCGGTGCTGCTGGTGGACGAGGCCTACATCCACCTCAGCGACGAACAGACGGTCATGGACCAGGTGGTGGCGGGCAAGGACATCATCATCCTGCGCACCTTCTCGAAGATCTACGGCATGGCGGGCATCCGCTGCGGCGTGGCGATCGCCCGGCCGGACCTGCTCGAGAAGCTGATGCCCTACTACCAGAACGCCATGCCGGTGACGGCCCTGGTGGCGGCGCGCGCCTCGATCGCCGACACGGCGCTGATCCCGACCCGCAAGAAGTGGATCGCCGACAGCCGCAACGAGACCCTGAGCTGGCTGAAGGCCAACGGCTACAAGCCGGTGGGCCAGTCGGTCTCCAACTGCTTCATGATCGACACCGGGCGGCCCGCGAAGAGCGTGATCGCGGCCATGCAGAAGGAAAAGGTCTACATCGGCCGCGTCTGGCCGGTGTGGCCCAACGCGGTGCGGATTTCGGTGGGATCGCCGGAAGACATGGCCGCCTTCCGTACGGCCTTCAAGAAGGTGATGGACTCCCCGCCCGCGGCTGTGGCGATGGCGGACGCGCCGACGGGCGGGCGGAAGTTCCTGTCCTGAGCGCGGGGGCGGCCGGGCTGGCGGCCGCCCCGCGTTGACGGCGCGTTTCAGGGGCAGGGCCGGCTTGACCGGAACCGGCGGCGTACGGCCTAGATGACGGCCATGAGCGCCTCCGACGGCAAGCTGCGCAGCCCCGCGCCCCAACTGGGGCCGCGCCTGAAGGCGATCCGCCGTTCGCGCAACCTGTCGCTCGACGACCTGGCCGCGCTGTCGGGCGTCTCGAAGTCCATGCTGAGCCAGGTGGAGCGCGGCCAGGCCAACCCCACCTTCGCCACGCTCTGGAGCCTGACAACGGCCCTGGAGCTGGACCTGCCGGAACTTATCGGCCTGCAATCGTCGGTGAGCCACCCCGGCATCGAGGTGACCGCCGGCGGCTTCACGCCGGAGATCCGCACCGACGACGGGCTCTGCACCCTTCGGATCCTCAGCCCGACGCAGTCGGCCGGCCAGATCGAGTGGTACGACCTGACCCTGCAACCTGGCGGGGCGCTGGTGTCGTCGCCGCATGCGCGCGGCGCCCGTGAGCATCTGACCGTCCGCGAGGGCGTGCTGCAGGTGGCCTCCG
>JAFEDM010000135.1 GCA_018241625.1 Pseudomonadota bacterium
ATCGTCCGCCGGCGAGGAACGCCTAGGTGGTGTAGCGGGCTTCCGACGGCTGAGCCGCATCGATGGCGATCCGCCGCGTCACCAGCCGAAGGGGCGCCGGTCGGTGGCTGACCAGGATCAGGCCTTGGCCTGTTCGCGCCAAATGCGCTTCAAGGGCGTCGACCACCGCAGCCTCGGTCTGGGCGTCCAGTCCTTCCGTCGGCTCGTCCAGCAGCAGCCAAGGCGCCGGGCGGAGCAGGGCGCGCGCGAGCGACAGGCGGCGGCGTTCGCCACCCGAGAGGATCTCGCCGCCGTCGCCAATCCAGCCGCCGAGGCCCTGCGGCAGCCGCCGCACCCTGGCGTCCAACCGGGCCTCCTCCAGGGCGGCCCAGAGGTCTGCGTCGCTGGCCTCCGGCGCGCCCAGGCGCAGGTTGTCCGCGACCGTCCCGGTCAGCAATCGCGCGTCCTGCGGCGCATAGGCGAACAAGGGACGCGCCCAGCCGAGCGGCGCGTCCTCCAGGAACTGGCCGTCGACCGCGAGGCGACCGGGCGGCGCCCGTCGTAGTCCCAGCAGACTCTCCAGCAGCGTGGTCTTGCCGCCGCCCGACGGCCCGATCAACGCGACCCGATCGCCCGGCGGGAGCCGGAGGCCCTCGAGACGCAGCTCACCGGATGGCGCGGCGTTGGGCCGGCCCGAAGAAGGCTCGGACACGATGGCGTCCAGACGCGTGATGGCCGCTTCGGCGCCGCCGCGTTCGCGCGCCGCGCGGACCAAGCCGCCCAGGCCTTCCAATCCGGCGAAGGCCGAGAGCGTCGCCAGGGCGGCGAGCGGCAATCCCGCGCGGGTCGCGAGGCCCGCCACGCAGACCAGGGTGGCGGCGCTCATCAAGGCCTCGAGAAGGTCCAGTGCTGCCTCAGCGTCGCGGCGCCGGCGAACGGCGAGTGACAGGTCGGCGTCGTGCGACATCACCGCCTCGATCGCCCGGTCGGTCAGGTTGAAGCAGCGCAGCTCAGCAGTCGCGGACGCATAGGCGCCGAGCACGGCTTTCAGCCGGCCTGTGCTCGCCAGCTGTTGCGTGGCCGGCGATGTGCCGAGTCGCGCGCCAAGGTGTCTCAGGAGGACGATCTGGAGCGCGGCGCCGATGAGAAACGCACAGCCCGCGAGGGGCGAAGCGAGGGCGCTGGTCACGACGGCGGCGATCGCAGCGCCGGCGGCGACCCAGGGCGAGGATCGACGCACGAAGAGGGTCTCCACGGCGTCGACGTCCTGCACCAGGCGAGCCGAGGCCTCGCCGCTGGAGAGGGCGAGCGCCTCAGGGGCCGGCGTGGCGGCCAGGCCGGCGAACAGCGCGGGCCGTAACGCCGCGAGGGCCTGGAGCGCCGCCCTGTGGGCGAAGAGCCGCTCCCCGTAGCGGCCGGCCGTGCGCAGGATGGCGAAGCCGCGCAGCCCCGCGCTAGGCAACAGGTAGTTGAAGGCCTGGACGGCGAGGGGTCCGGCCGTGCCGGCGAGCGCGGCGCCGGCCAGGAACCAGCCCGAAAGGCCCAGCATAAGCGTCGCGGCCGTCGCGGCCGAGGCGCCGGCGACCGCGGCGATGGCGAGGTCGCCGCGGCGGAGGCGCGCCTGATCCTGCA
>JAFEDM010000136.1 GCA_018241625.1 Pseudomonadota bacterium
CAGCAGGCGCAGTTCGGTCCGGAGCAGGTGGATCGCCCCGCCCCGCACGGACCTCGACCTCGGGGTCACGCTCGCGCTCATGCCCCCTGCAAGGCGCGGGAACGGCTGCGGTTCCCTCAGCTCGCGAATTCAGTGCGGCTTGGCCTGCCAGAGCTCGATCTTGACGCCGTCGGGATCGAGGATCCAGGCGAACTTCCCGTCCGGGCTCGTATCGTCCTGCTTGAGGATCGCGACGCCCTTGGACTTCAGCCGCGCGAGGAAGGCGTCGAGGTCGTCGACCGCAAGGTCGAGCATGAACTCGCGCTTGGACGGCGAAAGGTAGCTCGACGTCGGCCGCATCGCGTTCCAGACGACCACCGGCGGATGCCCCGGCGCGTCGTACCGCAGCGCCGCGCCGCCCCAGCTTTCCAGCGGCATCCCGAGCACGTCGCGGTACCAGGCCGCCAGCGCCTTCGGATCGGGGCTGGTGACGAAGATCCCGCCGACACCGGTGATGTGGCCCTTCGGTTGGGCCGCGGAAGGCTGCGCCTGCGCCGAACCAGCGAGGGCGAGAGCCGCGGCCAGCGCCGCCCAGACGATCGAACCCCGCATCTGCGCCTCCCGACTGCCGAAACCTGGGACACCTTCCCCGCGAAGCGCCGACAGGTAAACTGCGCAATGACAGAGGGAGACCCGCCAGGATGCGCGCCACGCCGACGATCCTCGCCCTTGCGGCGGCGCTGGCCGCGGCCGTCCTCGCGCCGGCCGCCAAGGCCGCGCCGGTCTGGACCTGCCCGCAGGGCTACACGCCGCACGAGGGCCTGAACACCGACTTCCCCTACGCCGGGATGAAGCGCGCCTTCTGGGTCTATCCGCCGAGCGAGGCCGGCCAATCCAGGCCCAAGCCCGCGCCCGTCTGGGTCCCGCTCACCGGCACGGTGGAATCCACCAACGACAACCTCACCGTGGCGCGCAGCGGCGCGAACGCGCTGATGGCCCAGAAGGGCTACATGGTGATCGGCCCGGTGCGCCAGTGCGCCAACCAGGACCCGGCGCTGAAGGCCGGCGCCTGCAACGGCGTGGGCGCGAACGGCTGGAACTGGATGCCCTGGAACGAGGGCCGCGCCGCCTCCGCCGCCGGCGGCAGGTGGAAGACCGACGCCGGCCCCGACGCCGGCTTCTTCAAGGCCGCCGTGCAGTGCGTCGGCGCGCAGTGGAAGCTGGACCCGCGTCGCCTGTTCATCGGCGGCATCTCGTCGGGCGGCACGATGACCAACCGCGCCATGCTGTTCGACAGCGCCTTCTGGGCCGGCGGCCTGCCGATCAGCGGCGAGTGGTACGTGACCAAGGACGACGGGTCGGCCCTGTCGTTCAACGACGCCCGCGCCTTCGTCGCCGCCGACCCGAAGAAGATCTACCAGGGCCGCGTCGGCCCCTATCCGCTGCCCAAGCGCCTCGACCCGCTGATCGTCATCACCGTCTGGGGCGGCGACAACGACAAGTGGGACTGCGGCCCGCCCTTGGGCCTCTGCTCCGACTACCGGCCGACCACCCAGGCGGCGTCCAACTACTTCAGCGCCCAGCCGAGCGTCGTCCACGTGGCCTGCAGCGCCAAGCACGGCCACATGTGGCCCCAGGCCAACACCCAGGCGTTCAACCTCTGGGCGCTGACCACGCTGTCGTCGCATCCGAAGGGCAGCGACCCGAAGCGCTTCAAGCTCACCGCGCCGCCGGACGGCTACCAGTGCCATGTCGGCCGCTTCGAGGACCACTACCCTGCGCCCTAGAGCCCTCCTCACCGGCCTGACGCTGGCGCTCGCCCTGGCCGGCGCGGGCCGGACCCAGACGGCCGCCGACGCCGAAAAGGGCAATGGCGTCATGGGCGCCTTCGCCGCCGCCAACGGCGACCCGGCCCTGGGCGCCACGCGCTATGCCGAGCGCTGCGCGAGCTGCCACGACAACCCCACCGGCCGCACGCCGCCCAAGGCGACGATCGCGGGCAACACGCCCACCTTCATCGCCTCGGCCCTGCTGGAAGGCGTCATGGCGCCCATGGCGCGTGGCCTCAGCCCGCACGACATCGCCTCGGTCGCGGCCTACCTGTCGACCCACAAGGACGGCGGCCTGGGCGCCGGCCAGCCGGAGGGCCCGCCCTGCCCAGCGTCGGCCAGGTCCTTCGCGCTCACCGCCGACGGCTGGAACGGCTGGGGCAATGGCGAGACGCAGGCCCGCTACCAGCCGAAGCCCGGCCTCGCGGCCGCCGACCTCCCGCGGCTGAAACTGAAGTGGGCGTTCGGCTTCGCCGGCAGCCGCAATGGCCAGGCGACGGTGGCCGGCGGCCGCGTGTTCCTCACCTCCACCTCCGGCGCGGTCTACGCCCTGGACGCCGCGACCGGCTGCGTCCACTGGCGCTTCGACATCCCCGGCGGCTCGCGCAGCAGCATCACGGTCGCGCGCTTGCCCCAAAAGGCGTCAGGCACCGGACCCGCTCGCTACGCCGCCTACCTCACCGGCTGGACCGAGCGCACCGCCTACGCGCTGGACGCCGACACCGGCGCCCTGATCTGGAAGACCCGGGTGGACGACCAGCAGGAGGTGCAGATGACCGGCTCGCCGGTACTGCACGCCGGCCGCCTCTACATCCCCGTCTCCTCGGCCGAGGAGGCCATCGCCACCGACGACAGCCATGTCTGCTGCAAGTTCCGTGGCGCGGTAGTCGCGGTCGACGCCGCCACCGGCAAGGTCGCCTGGGAGCGGTTCATGGCTGCGCCCGCCAAGCCGTTCAAAACCAACCCCAAGGGCCAGCCGCTCTGGGGCCCGGCCGGCGCGGCGATCTGGGGCGCGCCGACCATCGATGCCAAGCGCGGCGCCCTCTATGTGGCCACCGGCGACAGCTACACCGACGCGCCCCTGCCGATGGCCGATTCCGTCGTGGCCCTGGACCTGAAGACCGGCGCGGTGCGCTGGGCCCAGCCCTTCACCACCGGCGACAACTACATCATCGGCTGCGAGGGGCCGAAGCCGGTGGCCAACTGCCCGACGCCGGCCGGACCCGACTACGACTTCGGCGTCGCGCCCATCCTGCACACCGGGGCCGGCGGCAAGCAGCTGGTGCTGGTCGGCCAGAAGTCGAGCGAGGTCTACGCCCTCGACCCCGACGCCAGGGGCAAGGTGGTCTGGCGTCACAAGCTGTCCGGCGGCGGCCCGCTGGGCGGCGTGGAGTTCGGCCCGGCCGCCGACCCCACCCGCTACTTCGTCGGCGTCTCCGACGTCTTCTCCCGCCAGCCGGCGCCGGGGGTCTACGCCTTCAACATCGCCGACGGGACCCAGGTCTGGGCGCAGCCCGGGCCCCGGCTCGACTGCGGCTGGAAGGGCCCGTTCTGCTCGCCCGCCGTCTCCCAAGCGCTCAGCGCCATGCCGGGCGCGGTGTTCGCCGGGGCCATGAACGGCCGCCTGCGCGCCTATGACGCCGGGGACGGCCACGTGCTGTGGGAGGCCGACACGGCCCAGCCCGTCACCACCACCGCCAGCAAGCCCGCCAAGGGCGGCGTGCTGGACGGCGCCGGCCCGACGATCGCCGGCGGGACGCTCTATGTCGTCTCCGGCTACCAGGCGCGGTCCGGAACGCCCGGTATGGTGCTGCTGGCCTATACGGTGGACGGGAAGTAGGCCCGGCCGGGTGGGCGCCGGACGCGCAACCTGGCCGCCGCGACCGCGCCCTTCCCCAGCTTTGCGGCGGCAGGCTAGGCTCGCGGCATGCGCACCCTCGATCGCCGTCACCTGATCACCGGAACCCTGGCCCTGGCGGGCGCGGGCCTGCCCGCCCTTTCGGCTCCGGCCCAGGGCGCGCCCCGCGCGCCGACGCTGCCGGTCTCCAGGACCGAAGAGGGCCAGAGCGTCATCTACGACGCCTACACCTGGCAGCGGCGCGAGCTCACCAAGAAGCTGCCGCTGGGCGAGCCCTGGCCGCGCGAAGTCGACATCGCCGCGGCGTTCAGGCGGTTCGGTCTCGACCAGCTCCCGGCCTTCGCGCCAGCCGCCCTGCCCGTGCCGTCGACGATCCTGCCGGACGTCTACCTGGTGAACAGCACCCCCAACCTGGCCTATCTGGTCGACGGGGGGCCTGAGGGGCTGATCCTCGTCGACCCGGGCCTGGAGACCAATGTCGAGGCGATCCTGAAGGCCACCGAGGCGCTGGGCTTCAAGCGCTCCGCCATCCGCTGGGTGATCAACACCCACGCCCACTTCGACCATTCCTGGGCCGACGCCCATTTCCAGAAGCTGGGCGCCAGGATCCTGATCGGCCGCGCCGACGCCCCGGCGGTGGAGAAGGGAACGCAGATCACCGCCAAGTTCGCCCTCGGCCCCAAGGTGTCCGCCGACTATCCGACGCTGAAGGTCGACTGGCCGGTGGACGACGGCGAGGAACTGCGGCTTGGGAACAAGATGCTGGTGGCCATCGCCACGCCCGGCCACACCCCAGGCTCGACCTGTTACTGGATGCAACTCGGCGGCAAGAACGTCCTGTTCGGCGGCGACACCCTGCTGTTCGACTACCGGCTGGGCGCCCAGGCCCTGGCCTATTCGGACAACCCATCCTACCTGCGCTCGCTGCACAAGGTGGCCCGCTTCGCCTCCTCGCCCGGCGTGCCCGTGCGCTGGGACATACTGCTGCCCGGCCACGGGACCATTTCCCTGGACCGCGCCGACATGGACGTCATGAAGGGCGTGCGGCAGGTGCAGTGGGACATCGACATGGGCGAGCAGATCAAGGCCCTGCCCTTCGCCGACGACGACTATCGCAAGCTGATGTTCGGGCGGCCGTAGAGCCGGGCCGACCTCAACCGCCGAAGCGGTAGCGCAGGCCGAGCGAGCCGGTGACCTGGTCCTTCGACCCCAGCCGGGCCACGATGGGGCTGTCGGCGGCGTCGCCGGTCAGGCGCTGGTAGTCGACGTGGGCGATCACGCTCCAGCGTGGCGTCCAGCGATACTCGGCGCTGGCCAGCGCGCCGGGCGAGACGAAGCCGCCGTTCGCGCCATAGGCGGCGATGTTAAACGGGCTGCGCGCCGCGTCGGTGGGCGTGATGTCGAAATAGGTCCGGGTGAAGCGCCCGTCGCCCAGGTGGAGGCGCGGCCCCACGCTCAGCAGCCACCGATCCTTGTCGTAGACCGCGTCCAGCGACAGGTCGCCGGTCCAGGCCGAATTGCCCATCGCCCCATGCCGCACCTCGCCGCGCAGGCGCAGGGCGTGGGCCGGCCACCATTCCGCATAGAGGCCGGGCTCGATCGCGAAGTCGACCTTGTGCACGCCGCGCAGCCCGTCGCTGTCGTCACGGCCCGAGCGCAGCCGCGCGACCACCCCGGCCGACAGGGTCCGGTCGCCCAGCACCTGCAGGCCCGGGCTGTCGTCCGGCGGGCTGAAGGTGCGCTGCTCGCCGGGCTTGTAGAGCTCCAGCCCGCCGCTCGGCCCCAGGGAATAGGTCTTGGCGCCCAGGTAGTCGGGCGAGACCTGCACCGACAGGCTGCCGGCGATGGCGCGGCCGAAGATGGTGAAGCCAGGCCCGGCGTCCTCGGCGCGCGCCGCCGAGACGGCGAGAAGCGTGGCGGTCGCGGCCACAAGGCTCAGCAGATATCGGGCGCGTCGCATGGCTATCCCCCGGCGGCGATCTGGCGGGAAAACCGCCCGCGGATCAATTCGTTCCTGGCGCCCGCTGCGACCGGCCTTCTCCGCCTGCCTGGAGAAACTGGATTTGGGCCCAAGTCCAATCGACATTCGGAACGGCCGGGTTCCAAAGCCCTCCTCCATCGAGGAGGAGGGAACGCCAATCTCCGACGCGTGCGACCGACTCTGTCGCAGCCGCCGTCCACCCTGCGCCCATGCCCGACGAGACGCCACCCGAGAAGCATCCCGACAAGCACCCCGCGCCGCCCATGGACCACAGCATCGGCGGTCGGAAGGAAAGCCAGTACACGATGGAGATGGCGCTCCACATCCTGCGGCGCGCCTATCGGGGCGAAAGCATCACCTCGATCCTCGCCGACCCCGCGACGCCCAGCCGCCGCACCCTCTACGACTGGATCCGCGACGTGCCGGAGTTCGGCGACGCCTGGGCCGAGATGCGCCAGTTCGTGGCCGCCCGACAGCGCGCCCGCCACGACGCCAAGCTCGCCGAGCGCGCGGCGGCCAAGACCCAGAACCCGCGCCGCCGCTCCGGCCGCCGCTCGACCTACGACCCCGAGCGCGCCCAGGTGGTCTGCGTCCTGATCCGCCAGGGCTGGTCCAACCGCCAGATCGGCCGCATGCGAGGCACGCCCAGCCTCTCGACCATCCACTACTGGCTGCGCCACCAGCCGGCGTTCCGCCCGCTCTACGACGCGGCCTGCCGCCAGCGAGAATTCAACCTCTGGCTCGACCTCACCCTCGCCGTCGACGAGGTCATGGACGGCGACCCGAGCGGCCGCGCCAAGGCGGCCTTGATCGAAAAGCAGATGGCGGACCACCGGCCGAAGGTCTGGCGGTGGGATTAGAACACGCCTCCTAAGCGCCAGTCTCGGACATTGGGCTCGCTCCGGGAACCGGACCTTTTGCCCCCCGCGCTCAGGCGTTGACGGGGCGCCTCAAGCGCCCTTCCCGCCCCTAGCGACCGCACCCGGCTTGCTCGTCGCGGGAGCGGCTAGCAATGCGCGGGCTTGCAACGGCGCGGCTGGATGGCCGCGCGCCGACGGGGCGGATTCCCGGGGAGCAGTCCGTCGACCAGACCTTACCGAGAAGCCACCTTGGCGGCCGCTTCGTGCTTGTGCGAGCCGTCCAGCATCTTGAGGACCGGTTCGAACTCTTTGGCGTCGATGCCGCCGTCGTGGTTGAGGTCCAGCTGGTCGAAGTGCGGCAAGATCGCCTGGCCAATGGGGCCACGCAGCTCGCTCCTCTGAATCTTGCCGTCGAAGTTCACGTCCATCATGCCGATCAGGCGCGTCTTCTCGACCTCGGCCTCGTAGTTCGTCTGTTTGGCGGCCGTCTCATCGACCCAACGGTAGCGGAGCGAGGTGTAGAACATCTCCTCGAACGACTGGTCGCCCCAAACGACCTCCTTGTTCGGATCGGGATTGGCGGCGTTCCGCTTGGAGTTGTCATAGATGTAGGTGGCGATCAGCTTCGACCCCGCCGGCACTTTGATCGGTTCCGCGAACTCGTACATCCGCTGCCAGTTGAAGTCGTAATGCGGCACGTTGAGGATCTGTTTCTCCGAGC
Organism: Pseudomonadota bacterium; assembly: GCA_018241625.1. Classification (GTDB taxonomy): domain Bacteria; phylum Pseudomonadota; class Alphaproteobacteria; order Caulobacterales; family Caulobacteraceae; genus Phenylobacterium. Next base: position 7,229 of record JAFEDM010000136.1, read on the forward strand.
CGTCCGGATAACGGATCTTCAGGTTCGAATAGGTGCCGCGGTAGTGGGCGTGGACCACCGCCGAGTAGAGCAGCGCCTCATGCGGGAAGTCGAGGTAGCTGACTTCCTGATGCGCCTCGGTGTTGGGCGGGATCGTGATGAACTGGTTGACGATGACGTTCTCGCGCATCATCAGCGGCGGCGTCTCGCCGGGCTTGTAAAAGTAGAACCCGATCTGCTGGGTCGAGGTGACTTCCTTGCCGTAGGGCGTGTAGTGCATCTGGTAGCCCAGCGACCCGCCCGGCGGGATGTAGGTGCCGATGCCGCTAGGCTGGACGATGCTCTCCATGCCCACGGTATAGCCGCCGAAGCTACCGCCCCAGATGGCCGTCATCCCGGCCTTATCCTGGCCGGGCGGGATGTAGCCCGACAGGATGTGGTGCACGGCTTGGCGCGCCTGCACCCGCGCGGTCGAGGCCCTCAGCCAGCGGCCCTCGGTGAGCGGGTTCGGCACCACCGGGTACTGGTAGTCAACGACGCCGCTGGCGGGAATCTTGTAGGCTGGGATTTCGACGATCAGGTCCGGCTTGCCCAGCGGCCATTCGGGGGCCACGTGTTTGACCTCGGCAAGACGGTCGGGGCCGTCGCCGCGCGGCGCGCCGGCCTCGATCCAGCGAACCAGAGTCTTGAGCTCGCCGGGCGAGAGGCTCTTATCGTCCTTGAAGTGACCCACCTTGGGGTCGGCGTCCCACGGCGGCATCCGGCCAGTGCGCAGGGTCTCGCGGATCATCGGCGAGAAGCCCTTGACCTTGGCGTAGCCGTCCATAGCGAACGGCGCGATGCCGCCCTGCTGGTGGCAGGCGATGCACTTAGCCTCGATGATCGGCGCGATGGTCTTGGAATAGGAGATCTTCTCGGCTGCGGCCTTAGCTTGCGGGCTGCGGTCGGGAAAGCTGAGCGCCGCGCCAGTCGCCGGGATCTGGGCGACGGTCACGGGCTCGCCGGTGAGCAGAGCGTCCAGCGCCGCGGCGGCGCCGTTGCCCGCCTCGCCCAGCGCGCCGCGATACACGACCTTCCAGTTGCGGGGATCGATCACGAACACTTCAGACACGCGCTCGGCGCCCAGCTGGTCGCCGGCGAGCTGGTTGTCGTCCATCAGGATCGGCAGGGAGAGATTCAGCGTCGTCGCCTCGGCCAGCACTGCCGCGCGAGTGTCCTTGGCGGTGGAATCCAGCATCATCAGCTTGACGCCCTTGGAGGCGTAGGTGGCGCTGAGCCGCTGGAGCGCCGGCGCGATCTTGTGGATCTCGGGGCTCCCCACCGAGTGCATCACTAACACCACGGCCGGCGCATCGCGGTAGCGGTAAAGGCTTTCGGAATGACCGGTGGCGGTCACCAGCCGGAAGTCGTCCACACGGGCAGGCGTCGTGCCTGCGGGCGTGCTGGTCGCGCCGTTCGCGTAGACAGACAACATCGACAACCCGATCGCCGTACCCACGGCGGCAACCTTCACAGCGCGGCGCATAGCTGCTTGTCTCCGGCAAGCTGAAGCGAAGCGCGGAAGATAGCGGCATCGGCATACAAAGCGATGAAAAATTGACGCCGGTGTCATCTTGGCGCGTAGACGCGCGCACTGCATGGGCGGGTTGCGCTCAGGCGGTATCCGACCATGAACGCCACTAGGCGAATCGCCATGGCGCCGGTCGTAGGCGGGTTCCCGCGGCGGCGAGATCAGCGCGCGTGGCGCCTGATGTGCGCCAGGAGCGCGCTCTCACCCCGTAGCGACGACGTCGACGCTGCGCCACTGCTTTAGCGACGCCAATCGGTAGCCAGGCGCGGCGTCTTCGCCACGCATCATTGGAGGCATGACATCGCCGCCAGGCCGATGGATTCGCCGTTCGGCGGTGCGCCAGAACCCGACCCCTCTCATCTCTGCCCAAACCTCTGCTAACGTCCCCCTGCGTCACCTCGGGGAGCCTTCATGAACCGCCGGACCTTTTTCGCCGCCGTGCCTGCGGCGGCGTTCGCCAATCGCGTCTTCGCCACAGCCCGGCAGGAGAACCCGAACCGGGACCGGCCGGACGTGCATGGGGGCGACCGGATCGACGGGGCGACCTGGGCCTCGCGCTCGGCGGCCTGGGGGATCCACGGCGCGGCGGCGACGGCGCACCCGCTGGCGACGCTGGCGGCGATCGAGATGCTGAAGGCCGGCGGGTCGGCGGTGGACGCTGCGGTGGCGGCCAATGCGGTGCTGGGCTTCGGCGAGCCGATCAGCTGCGGGGTCGGCGGCGACTGCTTCGCCATGCTGTGGGACCCGAAGCAGAAGAAGGTGATGGGCATCAACGGCTCGGGCCGCAGTCCCAAGGGCCTGACGCTGGAGGAACAGCGCAGGCGCGCCAACGCCAAGGGGCTGATCAACAGCTATGGCGCGGTCTCGGTCAGCGTGCCGGGGGCCGTCGACGCCTGGTGGACCCTGCACGGCCGCTACGGGAAGCTGCCCTGGAAGACCCTGTTCGAGCCGGCGATCCGCCACGCCACCGAAGGCGCGCCGATCGTCCAGAACGTCGCCTACTACGTGGGCTCCTATCAGCGGATCTATTCGAACCCCGCGAACAAGGTCGAGGAGATCGCCAATTTCAACTCAGTCTGGGTGAAGGACGGCAAGACGCCGGTCGAGGGCGAGGTGTTCCGCAACCCGGGCCTGGCGCACACCTACAAGCTGATCGCGGAGGGCGGCGGGCGCGCCTTCTACGAGGGCGAGATCGCCGACAGGATCGAGGCCTATTTCAAGCGCATCGGCGGCTGGATGACCAAGGCCGACCTCGCCGCCCACCACACCGAGTGGGTCGAGCCGAAGAGCGTGAACTATCGCGGCATGGACGTCTGGGGCCTGCCGCCCAACAGCCAGGGGTTCGTGACGCTCCAGATGCTGAACATCATGGAGCAGTTCGACCTGAAGGGCATGGGCTTCCAGTCCGCCCAGGCGCTGCACCACCAGGTGGAGGCCAAGCGGCTGGCGTTCGAGGACCGGGCGCGGTTCTACGCTGACCCGCACTTCTACCAGGGGCCGTTCGACCACCTGCTGTCCAAGGACTACGCCAAGGAAAGGGCGCGGCGGATCCGCCCGGACCGCATCCTGACGCCGACCTACAAGGGCCAGGCGCCGTTCCATGGCGACACCACCTACTTCACCGTTGCCGACAAGGACGGGATGATGGTCTCCCAGATCCAGTCGAACTATCGCGGCATGGGCTCGGGCCTGATGCCGGACGGGCTGGGCTTCATCTTCCAGAACCGCGGCGAGCTGTTCGCGCTCAGGGACGGCCACCCGAACCTCTATGCGCCCGGCAAGCGTCCGTTCCAGACCATCATCCCGGGCTTCGCCACGCATGAGGGCGAACCCTTGATGAGCTTCGGGGTCATGGGCGGCGACATGCAGCCCCAGGGCCAGGCGCAGATCGTCAGCAACATCGTCGATTATGGCCTGGGCCTGCAGGAGGCCGGCGACAGCCCGCGCTGGCACCACGAGGGCGGGCCGGAGCCGACGGGCGAGGAGCTGGGCGATCCGGGCAAGCTGAACCTCGAGACCGGCGTGCCGGCGGCGACCCGCAAGGCGCTGGCCGACCTCGGCTGGCCGCTGGCGGCGAACCCGGGTGTCTACGGCGGCTACGAGGCGATCTGGAAGCACCCCGGCCGCTATGCGGCGGCCACCGAGATGCGCAAGGACGGCACGGCGCTGGCGTATTGACCAAACGTCATCCCGGACGGCCGCAGGCCGATCCGGGACCCAGCCCCACGGTCAGCTCTCAAGAGCTGGGTCCCGGCTCTCCGCTTCGCTCCGGCCGGGATGACGGTTAGGTTGGAGTGAAGGAGCACACCGCCATGACCCGCGAGGAGATGGAAGCGATCGTGATGGCCTTTCCCGGCGTGGAGCGGGGGATGAGCTATGGGTCGCCGGCCTTCAAGGTGAACGGGAAGTTCTTCACGCGCCTGCGCAAGGAGGACGCCAGCCTGGTGGTGATGGAGGTCGGCTTCGACGAGCGCGAGATGCTGATGGAGGCGGAGCCTGCGACCTTCCACTTCACGGCGCACTACAAGGACTACCCCTGCGTGCTGGCGCGGATCGAAAGCCTGCACCCCGGCTCGCTGCAGGCCTTCCTCGAGCGGCGCTGGCGCAAGGTGGCGCCGAAGAAACTGGTGAAGGAATGGGAGGCGCGAACAGCGGGCGGCGCCTCGCCTGCGACCGCCTGAGCCCGCGAGACGCGACGATGGAACCCGGCGCGCGAAATCCGACCGCTCCTTCAGAGGCCTCCGGCTTCGTGCAGCGCTTCATTCTGCAGGAGAACGTGAAGCGGTTTCGCGACCGGCTGTCGAACGCCGCTTCGCAGGACATCCGCGACGTCATCGCGCGAATGCTGCAGCTCGCCGAGGGCGAACTGGCGCTTCTGGAGGCGATGGAACGTGGGGTGCTTCCGCGTTGGCAGCTTGGGCGCGAGGACGACCTGGCCGCCGAACGCGCGGCGCTGCGAAACTGGTTTCACGCCACGTTCGACGAGACCGACGTCCGCGCCACGCTGATCGATCCCGCGCCCGGCCTGAAGATTGTCGACGTGGCCGGCGACCTCGACCTGGCGCCCGGCCGGTCACGGCTGGAGCTGGTGGGCCACGATCTGTTCGACATGTTTCCGGACAATCCGGACGGCCCGGCGATGCGCAACGTCCAGGTGCTCTACACCGCTCTCCGAGCGGCGGCGGACACCGGCCAGGAACAGACGATCGCCCCCTATCGCCACGATCTTCTCGACGGGCAGGGCCGGTTTGTCGAGCGGCGCTGGCGCGGCGCCTGCCGTCCGTTGACGAACAAGGACGGACGCCTGGTCCTGCTCCTGGGGCTGATGGAGAACATAACCCAACAGGCGCGCGGGTCGGGGCCGGCAACGCCCTAGAACTCGTCCTCGACGCTCGAGCGGAACAGCTCGAAGATCTCCTTGGCCCGGTCTTCCGCGCTCTGGGCGGGATCGACCTGGGTTTCGGCGGCCGGCGCGGCGGGGCCGCCGACCAGGCGTGCGACCACGGCGCCGTTCCGGACCAGCAGCACCTCCTCGCCATCCTCGGCCGAGGCCAGCAGGGCGGCGGCCTTGGGCGGCAGGTCGTCGAGGTCGAGGCGCTTCATGCGCCGATCCTAGACCGGGCGGGCGCACCCCTCTAGGGTCCGCGCCGTTCGGAGGGGCCATGGCCGGCAAGACGACAGCCTACAAGTCGCTGAGGGATTTCATCGCCCGGCTGGAGAAGGCGGGCGAGCTGGTGCGCGTCACCGAACCGGTCTCCACCGTCCTGCAGATGACCGAGATCCATCGCCGCCTGCTGCATCAGGGCGGGCCGGCGGTCCTCTTCGAGAACGTGATCCGCGCCGACGGCGAGCGCTCGTCCATGCCGTGCCTGGTCAACCTGTTCGGCACGGTGAAGCGCGTGGCCATGGGCGTGACGCTGGAGGGCCGCGAACGGACCACGGCCGGCGACCTGCGCGAGGTCGGCGAACTCCTGGCCTTCCTGCGCGCGCCGGAGCCGCCGCGCGGGATCAAGGACGCCATGGAGATGCTGCCGCTGGCCCAGACGGTGATGTCCATGCGCCCGGCGACGGTGAAGTCGGCGCCGGTGCAGCAGGTCGTCTGGACCGGCGACAGGATCGACCTCGGCAAGCTGCCCATCCAGACCTGTTGGCCGGGCGAGCCCGCGCCCCTGATCACCTGGCCGCTGGTGGTGACCAAGGGCCCGTCGACGAGCCGCGAGGACGACTACAACCTCGGCATCTACCGCATGCAGGTTACGGCCAAGGACCGCACCATCATGCGCTGGCTGGCCCACCGCGGCGGCGCCCAGCACCACCGCCGCTGGAAGTCCGAGGGCAAGCGCGAGCCCCTGCCCGCCTGCGCGGTCATCGGCGCCGACCCCGGCACCATCCTGGCGGCCGTGACGCCCGTCCCGGACACCCTGTCGGAATACCAGTTCGCCGGCCTCCTGCGCGGCGCCAAGGTCGACCTGGTCCCCGCCAAGACCGTCCCGCTGATGGTCCCGGCCCAGGCCGAGATCGTCATCGAGGGCCACGTCCTGCTCGACGACTACGCGGACGAAGGTCCGTACGGAGATCATACTGGTTTTTACAACAGCGTTGAAAAGTTTCCGGTTTTCCAGGTCAGCGCGATCACCATGCGCAAGGACCCGATCTACCTGACCACCTTCACCGGCCGGCCGCCGGATGAACCGTCCGTGCTCGGCGAGGCGCTGAACGAGGTGTTCATCCCGCTCCTGCGCCAGCAGTTCCCGGAGATCGTCGACTTCTGGCTGCCGCCGGAAGGCTGCTCCTACCGCATCGCCGTGGTGTCTATGAAGAAGGCCTACGCCGGCCACGCCAAGCGCGTGATGATGGGCGTCTGGAGCTACCTTCGGCAGTTCATGTACACCAAGTGGGTGATCGTCGTGGACGACGACATCGACGCCCGCGACTGGAAGGACGTCATGTGGGCCATCTCCACGCGGATGGACCCGGCGCGCGACATCACGGTCATCGAGAACACGCCCATCGACTACCTGGACTTCGCCTCGCCGGAGAGCGGGCTGGGATCGAAGATCGGCCTGGACGCCACCGACAAGTGGCCGCCGGAGACCCACCGCGAGTGGGGCCGCAAGCTCGCCATGGACGCGGCGACGGTGGATGAGGTGACGAAGATGTGGGCCAGCCTGGGCTTGCCGGGCGACGGGAAGCCGGTGGACTAGGGCCCATGGAAGCCGCCACGCCCTCCGCCCATGCCGCGGCCCTCTGGGTCGGCCTGCACCTGATCCTGTTGCTCGTGCTGTCGGTGCTGGTGGTGCGCCAGCGGCGCAAGCACCAGGTGGTGCTGGGCGATGCGGAGATCCCGGAGCTGGCGCAGGCCATCCGCGCCTTCGCCAACGCCACGGCATATGTGCCGCGCGGCCTCATCGCACTCCCGGTGCTGGCGGTCGTCGGCGCCCCGCCGATGGTGGTGCATGTGGTGGGGCTGGTGCTGTTCATCGGCCGCGTCGCGCACGCGGTGGGCCTGTCGCGCAGCGGCGGCTCGTCGATCCTGCGCTCGGCGGGCGTTACGGCGACCTGGGTGGCCTACATCCTGGGCGCGGTGGCGCTGTTGTTCTACGCGATCCCCTGAGCTTGTTCCGGCCCTAGCTTGTTCTGAAGCCCCCGCTCGGCCATATGCCGGGCATGGACGAAAACCTGCTGAACGATGTGGTGGCCGCCGCCCTGGCCGCCGGGGCCGACGCGGCCGAGGCCGTGGGCGCGGAACGCCAGGCGCTGTCGATCAATGTGCGCAACGGCGAGCTCGAGGAGGTCGAGCGCGAGGAGAGCCGCGACCTGGGCCTGCGGGTGTTCATCGGCAAGCGGCAGGCCACCGTCTCCGGCTCCGACGTCAGCGCGGAGGCGCGCCGCAAGCTGGTGGAGCGCGCCGTCGCCATGGCGAAGCTCGCGCCGGAGGACCCCTATGCGGGCCTGGCGGACCCGGCGGCCTTGGCCAAGGGG
>JAFEDM010000137.1 GCA_018241625.1 Pseudomonadota bacterium
GCCCGCGGGCCTGGGCCGTCTCCATCATCAGGAAGGTGGTGTCGCCCTCGATGTTGATCCCCTCGATGGGATCCATCTGCACCGCGACCTTCAGCGACATCCGCACGCTCCCGTAAGCCTTGGCAGGGAGATAGGCCGCGCGGGCCGCGAGCGCCAGCGTTCGCCTAGTTCAACTGCAACCGCACCCGCTCGCGCTGGGCCCGGGCGGCGAGCGCGGCGCCGCCATCCAGCTCGGTGGCGCGGGCCAGCGCCTCCAGCGAACCCGCCAGCGCGCCCTGGCCCTCGCGGGCGGCGGCGACGTCCAGCCAGGGCCGGTGGTCCTTGGGGTCCAGCAGGGCCCGGCGCAGGGCGGCGCGTTCGGCGCGGGGATAGTCCCTCGCCTGGCTGGCGCGGGCGTAGATGGTGTTCTGCAGCCGCATGAGGACGGCGCGGTCGCTGACCGGCGCCATCAGCCGGTCCAGCCGGTCGGCGACATTGGGGGTCAGGCCGGCGTGCAGGGCGCGGCGCGTCAGCTCCGACGGCAGCACCACACGGCCTTCCGAGAACGGGTCCAGCGCCAGCGGACCTTCCTCGGTCTCGATGCGCAGCAGGAAGTGGCCGGGGAAATCGACGCCTTGCACCGTCAGTGCGCAGCGGCGCGCGGCGTGCAGATAGAAGATGCCCAAGGTCACCGGCAGGCCCTTGCGCCGGGCGGCGACGGCGATGATGTCGGCGTTGTCGGGGTCTTCGTAGGTGAACAGGTCGCCGGCCAGGCGCAGGTCGCCGGCCATGGCCTCGGCGATCGCCTCCTCCGGGCTCTCGGACTTCAGCCGCTGGGTCAGGCGCTCCACACCGGCGGCGGCCAGGTCGCGAACCAGTTCGGGGTCACGGCCGGCGTCCTCGTGGATCGCGCAGGCGAGGGCGGCTTCCATCAGCGGGAAGTCGCTGTCGTCCAGGGCGCCCGCCTCGGTGAGCGTCGATTCAGCCTCTTCCCGGCTCATACCTGTCCCGTCAGTCCCCCTTCCAGGCGTCGGGAATATGCCGGGGAAGCTTTCCGGGCGCGAGGGCTATGAGGTCGAGGCGGATGGTCGCGCCGGCGAGAGCGGGTCGGCCCGCGGCGACGGCGGCGCCCGCCCGGCGCAGCCGCGCGCGCTGGTCGTAGGTCACGGTCTCGAGCGCGGCCAGCAGGCTGGCGCGCCGCTTGACCTCGACGACGGCCAGCACCTGGCCCCGCTTGGCCAGGAGGTCGATCTCGGCCTGGCGGGTCTTCAGGCGGAACCCCAGGATGCGATAGCCCTTGGCCATCAGCAGCAGGGCGGCCAGCACCTCGGCGCGGCGCCCGGCGATGCGCCCGGCGGTTCCGCGGGCCGCGCGGGCTTCGGCGCGGCTCATCCGCCGGCCCCCGACCTGTCGGCGCGAAGCGCCATGGCGCGCTGGTAGACGTCGCGACGCGACAGGCCCAGCGCCTTGGCGACCTCTGCGGCGGCTTCGGCCGGGCGCAGGCGGGTCAGCGCGTCGGCGAGCGCCGTGTCGACATCGGCGGCGCTGGCCTCGGCCTCACGGCCGGGCCCGACCAGGATCACGATCTCGCCCTTGGGGTCGGCCAGTTGCGGGTCGGCGGCCAGCGCGCTCAAGGGGCCGCGATAGAGGGTTTCGTAGAGTTTGGTGAGCTCGCGGGCGACCACGGCCTCGCGCTCGCCGCCCAGCACGGCGGCCATGTCGGCGAGGCTGGCGGCCAGGCGCGAACCGCCCTCGAAGAAGACCAGGGTGGCGCGGATGGGGCTGAGCTCCTCCAGCGCCGCGCGGCGGGCGGCGGACTTGGGCGGCAGGAAGCCCGCGAACAGGAAGCGATCGGTGGGCAGGCCCGCGGCGCTGAGGGCGGCCAGCAGGGCGGAGGCGCCGGGGATCGGGATCACCGGATAGCCCTCGGCGGCGGCCTCGCGCACCAGCTTGAAGCCGGGGTCGGAGACCAGGGGCGTGCCGGCGTCGGAGACCAGGGCCACGCGCCGGCCCTCGGCGAGGGCGGCCAGCGCCTTGGGCCGCGAGCGCTCGGCGCCGTGCTCGTCGTAGCGTTCCAGCGGCTTCTTCGGCAGGCCGTAGGCGGACAGAAGCTTGGCCGCCACGCGGGTGTCCTCGGCCAGCACCAGGTCGGCGGCGGCCAGGACGTCGAGGGCGCGCAGGGTGATGTCGCGCAGGTTGCCGATCGGCGTGGCGACCACATAGAGGCCGCTCGCGAGAGGCGCGTCGTCCAACTGCGGCGGCGGGAGGCGTCGGGCCATGGCGGAGGCTTCGCCGGTTGGCGGGGCGATGGCAAGGGCGAGTGTGAGAGGTGATACGCCAGCGGCCAGGCTGCGGCTTAGTTTCCATGGCAGCCAGTTTGCCTTGGGGTCTCGGCTTCTCAAGGACGCGCCGGAGGCGCGCCGCCCGGCGGCCGGCCAGGAGCCGGTCCTTGACAAGCCAAGACCCCAAGGCCCGCATCAACCATGGAATTTAAGGCGCGGTGGCGTCGGAATGACGCCGACGTGGACTAAAGCGCCAGCTCGGTTGTCAGCCGGTCCAGCACTAGCCGCCCGGCGGATGTAGCACGGAGCCTCTTCGGGTCGTCGGCGAGGAGACCTAGGCTGACGAGATCGGCAATCTTGCCGGGGTCGATCCCCAGCGCCGCCACCTCCGCCAGCGCCACGCCGTCCGCGATCCGCAGGCCGGACAGCAGCCGCTCCTGCGCCGCCTCCCGCGCGTCGAGCGCCTCGCGGCTCGCAAAGCCTACCCCCGCCTCAGTCACTCGCCCGATGTAGTCCGCCGCCTTGGGCGCGGCGTAGGTCGCCTCCCGGACGCCGCCGATCGTCAGGCGGCCGTGCGCGCCGGGGCCTGCGCCGACGTAGTCCTGGCCCTGCCAGTAGATCAGGTTGTGGCGCGATCGGGCCGCTTCGCCCCGGGCGTGGTTGGAGACCTCGTAGGCCTCGAAGCCCTTGGCCTCCAGCACCCGCTGGGTGGTGTCGTAGAGCGCCGCGCCGGTGTCGGGATCCGGCGGGACCAGGGTTCCGCGGCGCACGGCGCGGTCGAAGGCGGTGCCGGCCTCGATGGTGAGCTGGTAGGGCGAGATGTGCTCGGCGCCGAGGTCGATGGCGCGGTCCAGTTCGTCGGCCCAGGCGGCGGGTGTCTGGGCGGGCCGGGCGTAGATCAGGTCCAGCGACAGGCGGGGGAAGGCGCGGGCGGCCGCCTGGGCGGCGCGGATCCCGGAGGCGGCGTCGTGATTGCGACCCAGCAGCTTGAGCGCCGTGTCGTCCAGCGCCTGCAGACCGAGCGACAGGCGGTTCACACCGGCGGCGGCGAAGGCCGCGAAGCGCGCCGCCTCCGCGTCGGTGGGGTTGGCCTCCAGCGTCACCTCCAGGTCGGCGACGGGCGTCCAGAGCCGCCGGGCCTGCGCGATCATCTCCGCCGCCCAGGCTGGGTCCATCAGCGACGGCGTGCCGCCGCCCAGGAAGATCGAGGCCAGCTCCCGCGGGCCGGTGAGGTCCCTCTGCGCGGCCAGGTCGGTGACGATGGCCCGGGCCAGCGCCGCCGGCTCGTCGCCACCCCTCGCCTTGGCCACGTTGAAATCGCAGTAGGGGCAGATGCGCGCGCAGTAGGGCCAGTGGATGTAGACGCCCAGGCGGGGAGCCGTTCCGGGCGTGGGCGTCGTCACAAGAGCGCGGCCTTCAGCTTGGCGAAGGCGCGGGCGCGGTGGCTCATGCCGTCCTTCGTCACCGGCTCCATTTCGCCGAAGGTCAGGTCCTGGCCTTCCGGGAGGAAGATCGGATCGTAGCCGAAGCCCTTGTCGCCGCGCGGCGGGAAGGTGAGCGTCCCGTCCACCCGGCCCTCCACCACCACCGCCGGGCCGCCCGGCCAGGCGACCGCCAGGGCGCTGGTGAACCAGGCGGCGCGGTCCTGCGAGCCGGTCTCCTCGATCCGCGTCTCGACCTTCTTCATGGCCATGGCGAAGTCCTTGGTGGGACCGGCCCAGCGGGCGGA
>JAFEDM010000138.1 GCA_018241625.1 Pseudomonadota bacterium
CGGAACCTCACGTCGTCGCGCGGATTTCCGGGCCAGTGAAGGAGGAGACCCATGGCTCAAGGACTGCAGCCTGGCGACAAGGTGGAATGGGACCACAGCCAAGGGACCACCCGCGGCACGGTGGTGAAGCGGCAGACCAGGCCGACGCACATCAAGGGTTACGACATCGCCGCCACGAAAGACAAGCCCGAGTATGTCGTGAAGTCCGACAAGACCGGCGCGATCGCGGCGCACAAGCCTGGGGCGCTGCGGCGGCGGTGAGGCCGAAGTGGGTCGCGGCAGGTCAGGCCAGCCGCAGCGCCGCGGTGGTCCGGGCGATGGCCCGCAGGTGGACACACAGCCGCCCGGCATAGATCCAGTGCAGCGCCTCGCACCCCGACGCGGTGAACCGCAGGCCGCCGGCTTCCGACGTCAGAAAGCCGCCCTCTTCCGCGTCGTTCAGCATCCTCGCCACATGCATGCGCGACACCTTGAAGCGGCGCGCCATGGCGGCCACCTGAAACGGGAAATCCTCCGTCGGCGGGAAGTCGGGCGACGCCGCCATCAAGGCGTGCAGGATCTGAATGCCGGCATGCCGATGCATGAAGACGGCGTACCAATCCTCGTGCGGATTCGGCTGGCGGCTGCCCAGGATGAAGGATTGGGTCTGCTCCGCCACCAGGGTCGCCAGCACCTCAGGGCGATCCAGATGGTCGAGGACGAGGCCCGCCGCCGGCTCCACCACGGCCGCCGCCGCGACCAGGCTCCGCTCATGTTCCAGGTAAGAGGCCAGGAAACGCGCCGTCAGTCGGTATTGCGCCGAACGCGAACCGGCCGCCGCCGGATCCGGCTCCACATAGCGCAGATGCAGCATGTGGCTCAGGAGCGCCCGGACCCGCCCGGGACTGGTCAGACCGAACCCGGCCATCAGCGTCTTCAACCTGGCCAGGGTGACGCTCCCCGTGAGCCCGAGATGAGCGGCGCTCAGCCCGGTGACCGTCCTGCCGGCGTCGCGCAACAGGTCGGCCAGCGCCGGATCGCGTTCGGCGTCCGCGATCATGTTGGCGGCGAGGCGCCGGACAGCGGCGGAATAGTTCGGGTGCTGCTGGAGCTCTTCACGCCTGACGGGCAGGCTGTCCGGCTCGAAATCCCAGATATCTGGCGACGACCACTGAACCACTAACGACCTTCAGACGAACCACGTAACGCGACGTCCCGCCTATGTTCGGCAAACCCGGATTTGGCAAGGTCCCGCCCGCCATCCGCCGAGAGGCTGGTGGCGGCGCCCACCGATTGAGCCGGCCGTGGCGCGATTCGCGACCCTGACGCGCGCCCGCGATGTGGAAGCGACGTCTTTCAGGAACAGGTCGATACACCCAAGGTGTAGTTCGATGCCCATAACAGAATAAACGGCATTTTATACTCACGATTATTTTGCGAGTATAAGAGGGATACACTTATGATTTCACCGGATAGTCTGCGGGCGTCGGACGTCTAACCGATCTTCGGCGCGCGCGGTTAGCCCGCAGGGGCAGGCCCGGTCCTGCCCGCGAAGGCAGGGGGGCGTGTCTGAGCCGGTCGTCGCCGCGTCGGAACGAGCATGTGGAGAGCCTCAGCGGCGCGCAGAGGGCGGCCGTTGTCATGCTCTCGCTGGGGCCGCAGCACACGACGATCTGGGACCGGCTCGACGAGGAGGAGATCAAGATCGTCTCCCAGGCCATGGTGAGCCTGGGCACCATCGAATCCACCTCGGTGGAATCCCTGCTCGAGGAATTCGTCACCAGCGTCGCCGGCAACGGGTCAATCCAGGGATCGGTGGAGCAGACCCAGCGCCTGCTGGCCTCGATCATGCCGGAGGACCGGGTCGACAGCATCATGGAGGAGATTCGCGGCCCGGCGGGTCGCACCATGTGGGACAAGCTGGGCAATGTGAACGAGGCGGTGCTCGCCAACTACCTCAAGAACGAATACCCCCAGACCGTCGCCGTCATCCTGTCGAAGATCAAACCCGAGCCCGCGGCCCGGGTGCTGACGGTGCTGCCGGACGACTTCGCCATGGAATGCGTCAGCCGCATGCTGCGCATGGAGCCGGTGCAGCGCGAGATCCTGGACAAGATCGAGCAGACCCTGCGCACCGAGTTCATGTCCAACCTGACCCGCACCTCGAAGCGCGACAGCCATGAGCTGATGGCGGAGATTTTCAACGCCTTCGACCGCCAGACGGAGGCGCGGTTCATGATCGCGCTGGAGGAACGCAGCCTGGAAAGCGCCGAGAACATCCGCGCCCTGATGTTCGTGTTCGAGGATCTCGGAAAGCTCGATCCGGCCGGGTTCCAGACCCTGATCCGCAGCGCCGAAAAGGACCAGCTGCTGCTGGCGCTGAAGGGGGCGTCGGACGGGCTGCGCGACCAGTTCTTCTCGAACATGTCCGAGCGCGCGGGCAAGCTGATGCGCGACGACATGATGAACCTGGGCGCGGTGCGGCTGCGGGAGGTCGAACAGGCGCAGATGGCGATCGTGAAGGTCGCCAAGGACCTGGCGGGCCGCGGCGAGATCATGCTCGGCGGCCAGAGCGAAGAGGATCAGTTGGTCTACTAGTCCGCCGGGCGGCGCGGCGGTTGCGGCGGGGCTCCGCGCGGAAGCCCCGCCGACCGGTCACTTCTTGGGCGTGTCCTTGGCCGCGGCGTTGTTCGCGTCGGCCGCCTTGTCGGCATGGGCCGCCGCCTGCTTCGAGGCGTCGGCCGCGGCGTTGGCGTCGGCCTGGGCGGCCGCCGGCGTCGGCGCGGAAGCCGCGGCGGCGGCGTCCTTCGAAGCGTCCGTGGCGGCGGTCGAGGCCGCGGCGGACTCGGCGCTCGCCTTCGTCGCGTCTTCGGAAGCCTTTTCCGCCGGCTTGTTGCAAGCCGCCGCCGCCAGGCTCAGGGCCGCGATGGCGGCCAGGGTGGTGAAACGCATGATCTCTCTCCCATGAGACTCCGTGGAATCCGGAGCCGTGCGTTCGGGAGCCGTGCCTTGCACGCGCCCCCGCCGGGTCGAAACGCCAACCCAAGGCAGAGGTTGCACGGCGGCCCGAAGACGACGGCGGAGCGGAAGCGGATCGGGAGCTAGAGCTTCCTGGCGACGATCAGGCGGCCCGGGCCCAGGCGCTGCAGCACCTTGGGCAGGTCGGCCTGGCTGACCGCGAGGCAGCCTTCCGAGCGGCCGAGGACACCGTGCGCGCGGACGATCTCGGGGCCGACGTACCAGGCCTCGTGCACCACGATGGCGCGGGCCTCGGCGTTGGAGTTGGTGGGCTCGAGGCCCTTCAGCCGCATCGAGCGGCCGTGCTGGCCGACGTAGTCGTCGCCGGTCAGGTAGCAGCCCTCGGAGGTGGCCGCCGATCCGGCGACGTTGGAGAAGGTCTTCACCCAGCCGGTGTGGCCCGGGTCCGAACCGCGGCCGTGGGCGACCAGCAGGCTTTCGATGCGCCCGTTGGCGATGTCCACGAGGTGCAGGCGCGGCAGGCGCGAGGGCTGGCTGAAATCGGCGACGCCGACCAGGTCGGTGTGGGTGATCGCCCCGCCTGCGCGCTGCAGGCCCGCCCGCGCCGCCGCGATCAGGGCCGCATCGCCGCCGCCCAGAGCCTGCGCCGACGCCGGCCTCGCGACGGCGGAGGCGGCCACCGCCGCCACGCCGGCGCCCGCGATTGCGCCACGCAGCAGCTGGCGTCGATGGGGTGTGAAGGGCTCAGCCATGCCTGACCTTTTAACTCCGACCGTTTACGGAACCCCGACAGCCGTCGCCTAAGGCGTCGTCCGGGCCGAAAGATGGCAGGCCTGCCACGCCTCGCCACTGGGTCAGGTCGTCGCGCCACGGATTTCGGCGTTCCTCAACCAAATCGGCCAACAAGCGTTGCGGGCCCCATGACCGATCATGTCGCGGCTCGCGCGGGCCTCCGTCGAAGGCTTTTCCCCCTCCTTTTCGCCCCCTGGCTCGCGGTCCTGGCGGCCTGCGACCGCAGCGACCCGGGCGACGGGATCGCCAAGGCCGACGCCAGCTACGCCCTGCAGGTGCTGGACCGCGCGCCGGCGCAGGGATTTCTGCAAGGCGCGTTCGGCGTGGGGGCGATCCATGCGGCGATCGCCCGGCGTGACCCACAGGCGAGCGCGCTGCTGCGCGCCGGGGTGATCGCCTATGCCCGCGCCGAGCATGGCCTGGCGATTCCCGCGAAGTCGCGGCCGCAAGCCTGGGGCGAGGGCGCTAAGCCCTATGACGCAGCCGCCGACCTGGACGCCGCCCTGCGCGGGCGCCGATTCCGGCCCTGGCTCGACGCCCAGCCGCCGCAGAGCCCGGTCTACCGGAGCCTGCAGGCGGCCTATGCCGCGACGCTGGCGCAGCCGCAGACTCCGCAGAGCGGCGTTTATGCGGCGACACTGCGGGCCAATCTGGAGCGGCTGCGCTGGTTGCCCCGGGAGGAGCCGGCCACCCGGATCGATGTGAACATCGCCTCGATGTCGCTGATCTACCTGGTGGACGGCCAACCGCGGCTGACCATGAAGACCGCCTCGGGCAAGCCGGGCGACGAGACCCCGATCCTGACCTCCAAGATCGACCACATCGTGCTGAACCCGCCGTGGAACGTGCCCAAGGGGATCGCCGAGCAGGAGCTATTGCCGAAGGGCGAGGACTATCTGGCCGCACACGGGTTCCAGACCAAGGACGACGGCGGGCTGGTCCAGCAGCCGGGGCCGTCGAGCGCGCTTGGGCTGGTGAAGTTCGACTTCGACAATCCCTATGCGGTCTACCTGCACGACACGCCGTCGAAGGCGGCGTTCGGCCGCGCCGGGCGCGCGGTCAGCCACGGCTGCGTGCGCCTGGAGCACGCCCTGGACCTGGCGAACCTGCTGCTGACCAACCAGCCCGGCTGGTCGGCGGAGCGGGTGCAACAGACCATC
>JAFEDM010000139.1 GCA_018241625.1 Pseudomonadota bacterium
AGATCCAGGGCAACGCCGGCGGGACGATCACCGCCTGCGAGCCGCCGCGCCGCTTCGCCCTGACCTGGGAGTTCGGCGGCGGGATGAGCTGGGTCTCCGTGGAGCTGGAGGCGCAAGGCGACGGCCGCACCCGCCTCACGCTGGAGCACATGGCGCCGGTCGACCCGCATTGGGGCCAGTTCGGCGCGGGCGCCGTGGGCGTCGGCTGGGACCTGAGCCTGGTGGGGTTGGCGCTGTATCTCGCGGGAGGCCTGACCGATCCGGCGGCCGGCATGGCCTGGGCCGGGTCCGACGACGGCAAGGCCTTCATCCGCGGCTGCGCCGAGGGCTGGGGCGCGGCGGAGGCGCAGGCCGGCGAGGACCCGGCGACCGCCCAGGCGCGGGCGGCGGCGACCGCCAAGTTCTACACGGGCGGCTGATGGGCGCCTTCGACATCCTGGGCGATCCGGTGCGCCGGCGGATCCTGGAGCTGCTGGCCCGCCGCGAGGCCAGCTCCGGCGACGTGACCGCGGTGATCCAGGCGGAGTTCGGCATCACGCAATCGGCCGTCTCCCAGCACCTCAAGGTGCTGCGCGAGGCGGGCTTCGCCAGCGTCCGCGTCGACGCCTCGCGGCGCATCTACGCCCTTCAGCCGGAACCCTTGCGCGAGGTGGACGACTGGCTCACGCCCTTCCGCGGCTTCTGGACCCACCGGCTGGAGGCGCTGGCGACCGAGGCGGCGCGGGGCAAGAAGGCGCGGCGAGGGGCCTAGGCGCCGATCTTAGCTGAAAACGGACGCAGGAATTCTTCGGGTGCAACCGGTGGGATCGTGCATACCTGACGGGCTGCTTTCCAGCCCAAGGATGTTCCATGCCCTCCCTGTTCGACCCGCTGAAGCTCGGCGACCTGACCCTCAAGAACCGTATCGTCATGGCGCCGCTCACCCGCTCGCGGTCCGGCGTGGAGCGCGTCCCTGGACCGCTGGTGGCGCAATATTATGAGCAGCGCGCCTCGGCTGGCCTGATCATCAGCGAGGCGACCTCGGTCACGCCGCTCGGCGTCGGCTATGCCGACACCCCCGGCATCTGGTCCGACGAGCAGGTGGAAGGCTGGAAGCTCACCACCAAGGCGGTGCATGACGCCGGCGGCCTGATCTTCCTGCAGCTCTGGCATGTGGGCCGCATCTCGCACCCGATGTTCCTGGACGGCCGGCCGCCGGTGTCGGCCAGCGCCATCGCCGCCAAGGGCGATGTGAGCCTGGTGCGCCCGAAGCAGCCCTATCCCGTGCCCCGCGAGCTGTCGCTGGCCGAGATCGCCGAGGTGGTCGAGGCCTATCGCAAGGGCGCCGAGAACGCCAAGAAGGCCGGCTTCGACGGCGTCGAGCTGCACGGCGCCAATGGCTACTTGCTCGACCAGTTCCTGCAGGACAGCACAAACCATCGGACCGACGCCTATGGCGGCAGCCTGGAGAACCGGGCCCGCCTGATGCTCGAGGCGGTGGACGCGGCCATATCGGTGTTCGGGCCGGATCGCGTCGGCCTGCACATCGCCCCGCGCGGCGACGCCCACGACATGGGCGACAGCGACCTGTCGGCGACCTTCACCTATGTCGCCAAGGCCATGAAGGCGCGCGGCATCGCCTTCCTGATGGCCCGCGAACACCGGGCCGAGGACAGCCTGGGGCCGGCCCTGAAGGCGGCGTTCGGCGGCGTCTACATCGCCAACGAGGGCTTCGACCTGGCCAAGGCCGAGGCGGCGCTGGCGGCGGGCGAGGCGGACGCGGTGGGGTTCGGCAAGCTGTTCATCGCCAACCCGGACCTGCCGGCGCGGCTGAAGACCGGCGCGCCGCTGAACGCCTGGAAGGTCGAGACCTTCTATTCGCCGGGTCCGGAGGGCTACGTCGACTATCCGGCCCTGGAGACCGCCGACGCCTAGGCCGGGCTAGATCGACAGCTTCGGGTCGCCCTCCAGCACCGTCTGCTCGAGATGCGGTCGCTCGCCGGGCCGCCACAGCGCCGCGCGGTGGATGACGCGATACTCCAGCGGCCCGCCGTTCGCCGCCGGGTTTCGCTCGATCGGGCGTTCGATGGCGACGAATTCGGTCTCCAGGCTCGCCGGGCTGGCGCGCACGACCGCGTAGCCGTGGCCAGCCATGTCCACGAACTTGAGGTGCGGTGACAGGTCGGGGTTGGAGAGCGCGCGCGCCTTCGAAACGTCGCGGCTGGCGGTGTACTCCAGGGCCGAGCGCACACCGTGGCGCATCGTCATGTTCATGGTGTGCTCGGGCTTGGCGCCAGGCCGGTCGGCGAGGAACAAGGGCCGCAAGGGGTGCGTCTTGGGGAAGGTGTGCTCCAGGGCCTCGGCCATGCCGGCCGCCGAGATCGACCCGGTCACGAACGCCACGCCCACCGGCTCGAACGCCTTGGGCGGCAGGGCCTTGGCGGCGTAGCCGGCCCAGAAGCTGTGGCGGTCGCCGCTGATGACGGAGAAGCCGGTGATCTTGTTGTCGCGAACGAAGTCGTAGAGCTCGCCGCGTTCGGCGTAGCAGCCGGACCAGTCGCCGCCGCCGCCGTCGGCGTAGCCGGCGCCCGGCCACGGCTTGGTGAGGCCGGCCGGAAGGTTCTGGTAGTCGCAGCGCATTTCCAGCGTGGCGTTGGTGGCGCCCCAGACCTTCCACGCCGCCTTCGAGGCCTTCAGCGTCTTCAGGAACCAGGCCTTCTGCGTCGCGCCCAGCATGGTCACGGGCGCCTGATCCTTGCGGAAATTGGGGATCGACTTGTCGCCGAAGCGGATTTCGGCGGGCGGCTTGCCGTCGGCGTAGGTGCGGCCGGCGTCCAGCACCTCGGTCAGCTCCTGCGGCTGGAATTCGGGGAAGCCGGCGAGCGGCGGGGCCAGGGCATTGGTCTCGGGCCGGTCGTTGGGGTCCTCCGTCCGGTAGGCGTGCTGGTCGGTGAGGAACAGCTCGACATTCTTGCCGAACCGGAGCGCGCGGTAGGAGGTGAGGCTGCCGATGGCGGCCAGGTTGCCCACCTCCTGACCCAGACCCTGGTCGTCGAAGGCGGTGACCGGGGCGTTGGCGACGTGCGGGGCGTCGAACCGGTTCAGGGCTCCCTTGTGGATCACCCGCGCCGGCTGGTGCTCGAACCAGGCTTGGTTGGCGGCCACGCGGCGGGTCTGGCCCCAGATCACCTGGTCCCCGAACTTCTGGATCGACTGGTAGCCCCGCCAGGAGAACTCGTGGTTGTCGCCCATGTTGACGAAGGGGAACCAGGCCCGCGCGTCCTGCAGGTCGGGGTCCTTCAGGTAACCCAGCCAGACCGCCCGGTAGTCCTCGAGCGTGGTCGGGTAGTGCATGTCCTGGAACTTCACGCCGTTCGGGTAGCGGGCGACCTCGCGAACCTTCCGATCGTAGCGGCCTTGCGGGCGGTCCTCCGGGTACCAGACGATTTCGTAGATGAAGTCGCCCAGGTGGCAGACGAAATCGAGGCGGCGGTCCGGCGGCGCCTGGCGATCCTCGTACAGCATCCGCACCCAGGCGTTCATCGCGCCCGCGTTGGCGTCCTGGCAGGAGACGAAGGCGAAGCGGACCTCGCGCGGATCGTCGGGCGAGGGCGCGGTGAGCGTGCGGCCGATCCGGCTGCCGGCGCCGTCGGCGTCCACGAACCGATACCAGTACTCGCGGCTGGGCCTGAGGCCGCCGACAAGGACGCGGGTCGTCCAGCCATTGTCACGCGAGGCGGTCGTGCGGGCGGTCGCGACCACCCGCTGAAAGTCCGCATCCTCGGCGACCTCCACTGAGAGGTCGAACGGCGAGGTCCCTGCGGACGGCCGGCGCGTCCAGAGGATCACGCTGTCGTGCTGTGGATCGCCCGAAGCGACGCCTTCCGGGAAGAGGTCGCGGCGTTCGGTCCACTTCAGCTTCGAAGGCGCGGCGCGGACGCCGCCCCAGGCAGCGGAGGCGCCCAGGGCGGCGGCGGCGGCGATCAGGCGGCGGCGGTCAAGTGTCGTCATGCCGCCGAGTTAGGAACCGGACTCGCCGCAAGCCAAGCAGAGTTGCAGTCGGGCGCGGTTGAACCCCGACCTAGCGCACCGGCCGCATGGAGCTGATCTGGCCGGCCAGGCCCACGGCGCGCAGGTCCGGCACATCGTGGTCGAACACCTCGCACCGGCCGCGGAAATCGCTGTTCACGCACACCATCCACGGGCGGCGACCGTCGATCCGCAGGCTCATCGCCAGGTCGTTGAACTCGCGCGGCAGGTTGGTGAACTCGTGATCGGCGACGAAGGGCCGGCCGCGGAAGTCCGGCTCCGCATAGAGGGTGATCATCGGGCGGCCGCGGCGTTCGCCGTACTCGGGTCCAGGCGGCGGCGGACCATAGGCCGGCGGCGGGCCCTGGTAATCGCGGGCCGGCAGGCACGACAGCGTCCCCTCGCGATTGTCGATCCGGTCGCAGCCGGCGAAGCGGATCGTGCTCTGCCGCCAGCGGCCGTCCCGGTCGCGGCACTCGGCGGTCATGGTGGCGTCGGGACCGCGACCATAGGTCGAGATGTTGCGGCAAGTCTGGAAGTAGTTCCCGGGCGGCGGCGGTTCGCCCCGCGGCTGGGCGGACGCCTGGCCGGCGCACAGCAGGGCCGCCGCCGCGGCGGCGAGGGCGAGAACGCGCGTCATTTTGGAACCTCCTCCCAGGTCTGGCGGCACTGTAGGAGGCTTGCTTCGGCAAGGCGAGGGCGGGGATCGCCCTCAGTTCGGGGCTGGCGGGGTCTTGCGGGGTTCGCCGGTCGACGGGTCGGTCTGGGTCTTGGGCGAGCGCGTCGAGCCCTTGGCGCCCGCCGGCTCGGTGGCGGAGCGCGGCGGCGAACCGGGCTTCTGGTCCTCGTCGCGGTTGTAGCGGGCGTCGCGGTCGGCCATGGCGGAACTCCTTGCGGTCGGTGTCCCTCTCCAATCCCCGGGCGCGGCGTTTGATCCGGCCAATCCGCCTTGCCCGGCCAATCCGCCTTGCCCGGAAAGGGCGCCCCTGCTACACGAGCCGGCTCCGGCGATGGGCCATGCGCGCCGAGGGCTTGCCGCCCTCCGGCGCGCTGTTTCATGGTCGGAAGGGTCGCTTGTCCGGCGGTCTAGGAGTGTAGCTCAGCTGGTAGAGCATCGGTCTCCAAAACCGAGGGCCGGGGGTTCGAGTCCCTCCACTCCTGCCACCGCCGTCACAAGCCCCTATATCTGAAGACCTTGGGCCAGCCGCCCGAAGCGAGAGTACGAAGAGCCGCCATGGCGAAGAAACCGGGCAACCGCCCGCAATCCATGCGAGACCGCGCCGCGAAGACCGCCGCGGTCATGGCGTCGCCCTCGGCCGCCGCGCTCGCGACGCCGAAGAAGCGCACCAGCCTGCCGCAGTTCGCCAAGGAAGTCCGCGCCGAGGCGCGCAAGGTCACCTGGCCGAGCCGCAAGGAGACCTGGATCACCTCGGTGATGGTCGGGATCATGGTCTTGGTCGCTATGGTGTTTTTCTGGTTGGTGGATGCGGGCGTCAGCTTCAGCATCAACCAGATCCTCAAGCTGGCCGCTGGGGGCTAGAGAAAAAAAGACATGTCCGAAGCTGCTGAAACCGCCGCGCCGTCCAACCCGCGCCACAAGTGGTACATCGTCCACGCCTACTCGAACTTCGAGAAGAAGGTGGCCGAGAGCATCCGCGAGCAGGCCAAGGCCCAGGGCCTCGAGGAGAACTTCTCCGACATCCTGGTGCCGACCGAGGACGTCGTCGAGATCCGTCGCGGCCGCAAGGTGAACGCCGAACGCAAGTTCTTCCCGGGCTATGTGCTCGTGAAGATGGAGCTGAGCGACGAGGCCTATCACCTGATCAAGAACACCCCGAAGGTGACGGGCTTCCTGGGCTCCGGCTCCAAGCCGATGCCGGTCTCCGAGAAGGAAGTCTCGCGCATCATCGGCGCCATCGAAGAAGGCGTGGAGCGTCCGAAGCCCACCGTCACCTTTGAGATCGGCGAGAACGTGCGCATCACCGATTCCAACTTCGCTGGCTTCAACGGCCAGGTGGAGCAGGTGGACGAGGAGCGCGCCCGCCTGCGCGTCACCGTCTCGATCTTCGGCCGCGCCACCCCGGTGGAGCTGGAATACAACCAGGTCGAAAAGGTCGGCTGACGCTGGGGGCTTTTGGTTTGAACCACCAAGGGCACCAAGAACACCAAGCTGTGCCGCCGGAGATCGATGCGGTGGCCCGGCAAGTTGTCGGCGCGGGACTGAAGGTCCACAAGGCTCTGGGGCCAGGACTCCTTGAGTCTGCATACGAGCACTGCTTAGCGCATGAACTCGGCCTTAGGGGTTTGGCGGTCGCCAGACAGCTATCTCTGCCAATCCTCTACGAAGGCTATAGGGTGGATGCGGGCTACCGCCTTGACCTGGTGGTCGAGGATACTGTGGTCGTCGAGGTCAAAGCCGTCGAGTCGCTTTCGCGCCTCCATGAGGCGCAACTCCTGACTTATCTGAAGCTGTCGAACAGGCGGCTGGGGCTTCTGATGAATTTCAATGTCCCGTTGTTCCGCGAGGGTGTGCGCCGGATAGCGCTCTAACTTGGTGCTCTTGGTGTCCTTGGTGGTTCTTTTGCTGCCAGGCGCCCGGTTTCCAACGCTGGAACCCGCCTACGATCTCAACCGCGCGCCGCGAGGGCCGCTTCGATTTCGTCCAGTACCGGGGCCCAGCCGCTGTCCAGGGACGGCTGGCGAAACAGGCGCGCAGACGGATACCAGGGGGTTTCGGCGCGGCCCTCCATCCAGCGCCAGTCGGTCATGAAGGCCGGCAGCAGGATCCAGGTGGGCTTGCCCATGGCCGCGGCCAGGTGCGCGGTGGCGGTGTCCACCGAGATCACCAGGTCCAGCGAGGCGATGAAGCCGGCGGTGTCGGCGAAATCGGCGGCGCCGGTGTCGTCCGGGTGCAGGCTGCGCGCGCCGGGCAGGGCCATCAGCCGCGCCGCGGCGTCCGGCGGCAGGGAGCGGTTGGCGTCGTTCGGATGTTCCGGCCGCCCACGGGTGACCACCCCGACGCCGCCGCCCGTGGTGGGCGCGCCCGCCGGCGCCTTTAGATAGGGCGCATTCGGAATCTGCTCCAGCGACAGGCCGCAGCGGCCGACCAGCGAGCCGCTCATCACCCAGAAGTCGGGGATCGGGAAGTTGACGTTCCCCGCCGCCTCGATGACGCGCACGCCCAGGCTGTCGACCATCAGCCGGGTCAGCAGGGGATGGGTGAACAAGGTCACGTCCGCCCCGCGCGCCTTCAGCCAGGGCGCTAGGCGGACATATTGGATGACATCGCCGAACCCCTGCTCAGGATAGATCAGCAGCTGCTTGCCGGCCGGGTCCTCACCCTTCCATTCCGGATAGGGCAGGTCGGCCTTGGGCAGGCGGAACTGGGGAATCTCGTGACGGGCGTCGACCAGCGGCCAGCCCTCGACGTAGCGGCCTTGGGCCAGCAAGGCCATGCCCAGGCCGTGGCGGGTGCGCGGGTCGTTGGGCGAGAGTTCGAGCGCCTTGCGCAGGCTTCGTTCGGCCTCGGCCGAGCGGCCGACCATCCGCAGGAAGGCCCCCTGGTCGTGCCAGGCGCCCCAGGAGCCGGGCTCGGCCTCCGTCGCCTGGCGGAACAGCGCCTCGGCCTCGGCGTAGCGGCGGGCGGAGGCCGCGGCGCGGGCCTGCGCACGCAGGGCTTCGGCGGGAGAGGTCTGGTCGGAAGGCATGGCGCCCGCCATATCGGAGGCGCGATCCGCGCGCCAGCCTCGCGGCCGCCGCGGTTGCCCTGCGGCGTGCTTCCTGCTACACGCGCCCGCTTCGCGGGGAGACCTTGCGAATTCAAATCCGTGGGAGGGGCTGCCCGGACCACGGCCACATAGGCGGCCTTCGCTGGCCGTCGCATTGGAGACAGGCATGGCCAAGAAGATCTTGGGCTATATCAAGCTGCAGGTGCCCGCCGGCGCCGCGACGCCTTCGCCGCCCATCGGGCCGGCGCTCGGCCAGCGCGGTGTGAACATCATGGGCTTCTGCAAGGAGTTCAACGCCCGCACCGAGAAGGAGCAGCGCGGAACCCCGCTGCCGACCGTGATCACGGTCTACCAGGACAAGTCGTTCACCTTCATCACCAAGACCCCGCCCGCCAGCTACTACATCAAGCAGGCGCTGAACCTGAAGTCGGGTTCGAAGGCTCCGGGCCGCGAGAACGCCGGCAAGATCACGCGCACCCAGCTGCGCGACATCGCCGAAAAGAAGATGAAGGACCTGAACGCCAACGACATCGAGGCCGCGGCCAAGATCATCGAAGGCTCCGCCCGCTCCATGGGCCTGACCATCGTGGAGGCCTAAGAGATGGCGAAGCAACCCAAGCGCGTGCAGGCCTTCACCGGCGACCGCACCGTCACCCACCCGGTCGAAGAGGCCGTGAAGCTGGTCAAGGCGAACGCCAAGGCCAAGTTCGACGAGACCGTCGAGATCGCCGTCAACCTGGGCGTCGACCCGCGTCACGCCGACCAGCAGGTCCGCGGCGTGGTCTCGCTGCCGTCGGGCACCGGCCGTGACGTTCGCGTCGCCGTCATCGCCAAGGACGCCAAAGCCGCCGAAGCCACCGCCGCCGGGGCCGACATCGTCGGCGCCGAGGAGCTGGTGGAGCGCATCCAGGGCGGGTTCATGGACTTCGACCGCGTGATCGCCACGCCGGACATGATGGCCCTGGTGGGCCGCCTCGGTAAGGTGCTGGGCCCGCGCGGCCTGATGCCGAACCCGCGTGTCGGCACGGTGACCCCGAACGTGGGCCAGGCCGTGAAGGACGCCAAGGGCGGCGCCATCGAGTTCCGCACCGAGAAGACCGGCATCATCCACGCCGGCATCGGCAAGGCCTCGTTCACCGAGGACCAGCTGCTGACCAACGTGAAGGCGCTGATCGACGCGCTGAACAAGGCCAAGCCGTCGGGCGCCAAGGGCGTCTACATCAAGAAGATCAGCCTCTCCTCGACGATGGGCCCGGGCTTCAAGGTGGATACGGCCTCGGCCGGCGCCTAAGCGCTTCCGACAGCTCGAAGGCATTCGGGGAGCTGCGGCGACGCAGCTCCCCGTTTTCGTTTCAGGACCACGCAAGATGGCCGACGTCACCCTGCACATCGTCGAGCCGGCGCAGAAGCCGGTGCTGGAGAACCTGCTCCAGCTCTACACCCATGACTTCTCGGAGTTCTGGGCCGGCCGCGAGGAAGGTGAACTGCAGGAGGACGGTCGCTTTGCGCAATACCTCCACCTGGACAGCTATTGGGCCGAGGCGGCCAGCGAGGAGGGGCGCGCGCCGCTGTTCATCCGCACCGAGGGCTATCTGGCGGGCTTCGCCCTGGTCAACCGCTTCAGCCACTCGGGCCTGCCGGTCGACCACGCGGTGGCGGAGTTCTGGATCGCGCGGAAGCACCGCCGCTTCGGCGTGGGCCTGGCGGCGGCGGTGAAGATCCTAGGCCATCGCCCCGGGCAGTGGGAGATGGCGGTGGCGCGCCGGAACGCCGGCGCCCTGCCGTTCTGGCGCAAGGTGGCCGCCGAGGTCGCCGGGCGGAACGTCGAGGAGATCGATCGCGACGACGGCCATTGGAATGGGCCGATCGTCAGATGCCGGGTCTAGCGGGGGGCCGGCGCGCGCCCGGCAGGTTGAGTTTTCGGCGTGGTTCCTGTAAAGGCCCGCGCTCTTAGAGATTCATGGGCTTTGGCCTGTGATGGACGGGGCGCAGGCAACCGCGCCCCATCCTGTCCAAGAACCGCGTAGCCGCCGGGGTCACCGGAGGCCGTAACGCAGAGGCGGGCCCGCCTCTGGCCGTGGGGAGACGGGAAGAAGAGGTTCTCTAGCCCGCCGATCCGGCGCGCGCGAGGCCGCGGCTTTCCTTGATCGGACAGGTGCTACCCGGCGTGTGCGCTCCTGCACGCGTCGAACCTGAGTATGGAGACCGCAATGGACCGCGCTCAAAAGCAGGAGGCCATCGAGACGCTCAAGGGCGTGTTCGACGGCGCCGGCGCCGTGGTCGTGACCCACTACATGGGTCTGACCGTTGCGGAAATGACCGATCTGCGGGGCAAGCTGCGTGAGCAGGGCGCCCAGCTGAAGGTGGTGAAGAACACTCTGGTTCAGAAGGCCCTCGACGGGTCGGTCGGTGAAGCGGGCGACGCCCTCTTCAAGGGCCCCGTCGCGATCGCCTATGCGCCCGATCCGGTCTCCGCCGCCAAGGTCGCGACCCAGTACGCCAAGGACAACGAGAAGTTCTCGGTCATTGGCGGCCTTATGGGTCAACAGGTGCTGGACGCCAAGGGGATCAGCGCGCTCGCGACGCTGCCCTCGCTGGACCAGCTCCGCGGCAAGATCATCGGCCTCCTCCAGGCCCCGGCGACCAAGGTCGCGGGCGTTCTGCAGGCTCCCGCTGGTCAGCTGGCTCGCGTCATCGGCGCCTACGCCGCCAAAGACGCCGCCTGATCGTCAATTTCGCAAACAAACTGAACCTCGAAGGAACATCACATGGCTAATCTCGATACCCTCGTCGACGAACTGTCGAAGCTGTCCGTCCTGGAAGCCGCCGAGCTCTCCAAGATGCTGGAAGAGAAGTGGGGCGTTTCCGCCGCCGCTCCGGTGGCCGTGGCCGCCGCCGCGCCGGCCGCCGGTGGTGGCGCCGCCGCCGCCGCTGACGAAGAGCAGACCGAGTTCACCGTTGTCCTGACCGCCGGCGGCGACAAGAAGATCAACGTGATCAAGGAAGTCCGCGCCGTCCGTCCGGACCTCGGCCTGAAGGAAGCCAAGGACCTGGTCGAAGGCGCTCCGCAGAACGTCAAGGAAAACGTCTCGAAGCAAGAAGCCGAAGAGATCAAGAAGAAGCTCGAGGAAGCCGGCGCGTCCGTCTCCATCAAGTAAGCTTCTGGCCGTCCAGTGGGCGGTTCAAAAGTCGCGAAGGGCCGGAGAGCGATCTCCGGCCCTTTTGCTATGCGCGGAACGCCAGGGCGATCAGCGCTTCCTCGGGCGCGGTGAGGCAGGAGGTCGCGGCGTGCGGCCGGTCCTCCTGCGGCATGCCGTTGATGGCGTAGACCAGGGTGCGGCCGTCGCGGCGGTTCCAGAACAGGGCGGTGATCCAGCCGTAGGCGTCGCCGAAGTGACCGCGCCAGTCGCCGTTATTGACGCCGAAGAAGCTGTCGCCGCTCGGCCCTGGCCGTCCGAGCGGCGCCTCGCAGCCCAGGCCGTAGGCTTGCAGGAGGCCGCCGTCGGTCTCGCCGTTCGGCCGGTCGGGATCGTAGGTCCAGGCGCGGGTCTCCATCGCCTCCAACGCGGGCAGCGGGATCACCTCCCGGCCGATCCAGCGGCCGCGCGCGGCGAACACCTGGGCCAGGCGGTCCATGTCGCGCAGGCTGAGCCGCAGGCCGCCGTGCGGCGAGAAGACGAAGCCGTTGTCGCCGGGTCGATAGTCGCCGACGTCCAGCTCCGGCGCCTCCGCAGGTCGGGTGAGGGTGACGGCTGGCGCGGGCGGCACGGTGGCGTCCACCTGCGGACTCCAGGCGCCGGTCGCGTCGCGGCGCACGGCGGCGGCGGCCAGGTCGCGGCGGCCCTGGGAGACGCCGCTCCAGTTGTAGCCGATGTCGAGGTCCAGGGGCGCGAACAGGGCCTGGCGCATCAGCAGATCGAAGCGCTGGCCGCTCAGCCGCTCGGCGATCTGCGCGGCCAGGGCAAAGTTCACGTCGGCATAGGCGAACCAGTCGCCCGGCCGATGCTCGGGCGGCCCGAACCAGACCCCGTCGTCGTAGGACCGGCCGCCAGGCGTGAAGGCCTCGGCCAGGCGATAGCCGATCGGCACGGGATAGCTCTTGCCGTTGCGCAGGCCGCTGGTGTGGCTGAGCAGCATGCGCGGCGTGATCGCCACGTCCGGCCAGGCGGGGTGGCGCAGGCGGAACCCCAGGGCGTCGGACGCGTCGGCGTCGAGGTCCAGGCCGTGGCGCATGGCCAGCGGCAGGACGACGCTGGTGGTGATCATCTTCGAGACCGAGGCCACCCGGAACGGCCGGTCCAGCGAAAACGGCCGCGTCTCGCCCATACGCGCGGTCAGGCTGGCGGCGGCCTCGACGAGCGGCCGCCCGTCACCAAGTCGGGCGATGACGCCCGCGCAGGCCAGCGGCGGTCCGTCGGGCGGCGTCAGGACCTGGAACAGCCTTTCGGCGGTTCCAGCCTTGGCGAAGGCGGGCAGGGCGGCCAGCCCCAAGGCGGCGAGGATTCGGCTGAGGTCTCGGCGGCTCAACTCTGGGCGGCTTAACTCGGGGCGGCTTGGGCGACGCATCGCCGAAATCTCGCCGAACGGCGTGCTAGTGTGAAGCCGATGAGTCCGCTCCTCGACCCCTTCGTGCGCGGGATCGCGGTGGGCGCCGTGCTGGTCATCGGCCTGGCCGTCTGGAACAGCAGCGTCAGCCGCCACGCGCGGATCGCCACGGCTATGGCGATGGCGAGCCTGGCGGCCTGGGTGATCACCGAGTCGCCGCTGTGGCAGGCGTTCGGGCGGCCGTATCCGCTGCTGGTGCTGTCGCTGCCGGTGGGCGGCTTCTTCTGGCTGTTCGTGGCGGCGGTCTTCGAGGATCGGCCGGTGACGCCGCTACGGACCCTCGCGGTGGCGGTCCCGCTGACCACCGGGATCGTGATGAACCTGACGTCCGGCGCGGTCAGCACGGCGGTCTGGGCGGCGCACAATGTCATCGGCGGCCTGCTGGTGATCCACGCCGGGGTGATCATCGTGCGTGG
>JAFEDM010000013.1 GCA_018241625.1 Pseudomonadota bacterium
TCACCGCCACGCGGGAAATCCGCGCCCGCGAGGCCGAGACCGGCCGCGCCCGCACCCCGATCATCGCCGTCACCGCCAACGCGATGATCCACCAGGTGGCCGAGTACAAGGCGGCCGGCATGGACGGCATGGCGCCCAAGCCCATAGACATGACCCTGCTGTTCCACGCCATGGAACAGGCCATGGAGCCGGTCTACCCGGACGCGCCCCAGGAGCGCCGGGGCGTCTGGGGCTGATCACCGCGCGCCCCATTTGGCCCGAGCGTTCGCGTTACACGGGCGCCGGCTTTCGAAATCCACCGTTCTTCGTCTAGAGTGCGCTCAGGGAGAGAGTGACCGATTGCGCGGCTGGGCCCCGCGCAGCGGACTGTGCTTGGGGGACGATCATGGGCGTTGGGCGCCTCACCGGCTTGGGACTGGGATCGATCGCGGCGGCGACCGTCGGCGCGGGGCTGGCCTTGCTGCCGCCCGCCGCCCTGGCTGGGCCATTCGACGTGATCAGGAGCCTGCCGATTCCCTCGGGCCTACCCGCGCCCAAGCCGGCGGCGCCGGCCGCCACGGCTCCGGCCGCACCGGCCGGGAACACGGCGGCGCCCGGACCGATGATGGTCACCGCGAACACCCAGCCGTCACCGCTGCACAAGCTCGGCACCGACGCGGTGGCCGTGGTCGAAAGCGCCACGCCGGGCGCCGGGGTGCAGATGATGGACTACGTCTTCGCCAAGCAGACCATCAAGTTGCCGCCCAAGGGCAAGGTCAGCCTCTCCTACCTGTCCGGTTGCCTGACAGAGACCTTCACCGGCGGGGTGATCACCGTCGGCCAGAAGGACGCCACCGTGGCTGGCGGGGTGCGCACGCAGGCCCAGCGGCCGGGCTGCAAGCCGCCCAATCCGATCGTCCTCGCCTCGGCCTCCGAGGCCGGCGCGACGGTCAACCGGATCACGCCCTTCACCGGGGTGAGCTGGGACGAGCGGACGCTGAAGACCGCCGCGCCGGTATTCAAGTGGGACAAGGACAAGTTCGCCGGCGTCACCACGATCCGCATCCGCGACATGGAGAAGCCCGGCGACCCGGTGGTCTGGGAGGCCCCGGTGACCAAGGACTGGATCGCCTATCCCGCGACCGCGGCGAAGCTGGCCGTCGGCGACCCCTACAAGGTCGAGGCCGTGGCCGGCGGCAGCGTCGTCGCCTCGGCCCTGTTCTCGATCGACCCGGCGCTGGACGTCTCCGACAGCATGGCCAGCCGCGTTGTCCCTCTCAGCGCCTCCTGAGACCGGGACCGGCGCGCGACTGCGCCGTTACCGCCGCCGGCTGCTGGCCGCGGCGGTCATCGGCCTGATCGCCGGCCTGCTGGCCATCCTGCCCCAGTCGCGCGAGTTCGAGCTGCGTGGGATCGACTTCCTGCTGCCCCTGCGCCATCTGGTGTTCGGGCCGCTGTTCCCGCCGTCCAAGTCCGACGTTGTGGTGGTGGCGATTGACGAGCAGACCTACCGCACCGACCCGTTCTCCAACACGCCCAAGGTCGCCTGGACCCCCTACTACGGCTACGTGATCGACGCGGTGGACGCCGCCGGCCCCAAGGCCATCGGCCTCGACACTATCCTGCCCACCACCCTGGACCGACCGGAGCTGCTGCTGGGCTACGACCGGCCGTTCCTGCTGTCGTTGCGCAAGGCGGCGATGCAGAACCATCTGGTTATGGGCGAGACCAAGCTGTCGGGCCAGATGCTGGCGCCCTACCCCGGCCAGGTGCTGGCGGCCAACGGCCAGGACAACGTCCGCATGCTGAACATGCCGATGGAGAAGGACGACGTGGTGCGCCGCTATCTGGCGGGCTACGCCACCCAGGAGGGCGGCCATATCCCCTCGTTCGCCGTGGACCTGGCGCAGCGGGCCGGCGCGAAGCCGCCGAAGGGCGACTTCATTATCAACTACAACACCGGTCCCGGCGACGTGCCCATCTACAGCATGGCCGACCTCTATGCCTGCGCCAGCCAGGGCAAGACCGACTATTTCAAGAAGGCGTTCGCCGGGAAGGTCGTGTTGCTGGCCGAAACCCTGGACATCGAGGACCGCTTCCGCGGCGCCAAGCGGCTGGACTGGAACGAGGGCGCCTCAGCGCGCGCCGCGCCGGCCCGCTGCGCCGTCGCCGCCGACCCGAACAGCTTCGCCACCAATCTGGACCGCAAGTCGATGCCCGGCGTGCTGATCCAGGCCGCGGCGATCAACACCCTCACGAAGAACCTGG
This sequence comes from Pseudomonadota bacterium, assembly GCA_018241625.1. Taxonomy (GTDB): domain Bacteria; phylum Pseudomonadota; class Alphaproteobacteria; order Caulobacterales; family Caulobacteraceae; genus Phenylobacterium. The sequence goes on from JAFEDM010000013.1 coordinate 2,248, forward strand.
CCCTGACCCAGCTCGGCGTTCCGGCGACCTTCCTGCTGGTAGGCCTGGCCACCTTCGGTCTGGCCGCCGCCTTCCTGGCCCTGGGGCCGGTCAGCGGCGCGTTGGTGGGCGTCACGGCCCTGGCGCTCGAAGGCGCGGCTTCCGTCGCGGCGCTGCAGGCGAAGACGGTGGCCCCGGCCGCCAGCCTGCTGGTGACCGCGATCCTCGCCTACACCCTGATCTACGCCTACCGCTTCGTGATCGAGGACCGCGAGAAGCGCTGGGTGCAGCACGCCTTCCGCCACTACCTGGCGCCGGCGCTGGTCGACCAGCTGATGGACCGGCCGGAAGCCCTGAAGCTGGGCGGCGACCAGCGCCTGATCACCGTGATGTTCACCGACATCGCCGGCTTCACCACCATCAGCGAGGGCCTGAAGGAGACGCCCGGCAAGCTGGTCGAGCTGATGAACCGCTACCTGACCATGATGACCGGGCCGATCGGCGCCAGGGACGGCTATATCGACAAGTTCATCGGCGACGCGGTGATGGCCGTCTGGGGCGCGCCGCTGGCGGTGGCCGACGCCGAGAGGAAGGCGGTGGACGCCGCGCTGGACTGCCGCAAGGCCCTGGCCGACTTCAACCGCGACGTCACACCGGAGTACCTGCCCTCCGGACAGCTCGGCACCCGCTTCGGCATCGCCACCGGCATCGCCATCGCCGGCAACATGGGTTCCGAGGACCGGCTGAACTACACGGTGACGGGCGACACGGTGAACCTCGCCGCGCGGCTGGAAGGCGCCAACAAGGAGTACGGCACCACCCTGATGATCAGCGAGACGACGGCCGCGGCGCTCCCAAAGGCGGAAAACGGGGGCGACGGCTACGTGCTGCGCCGGCTCGACCGGCTGATCGTCAAGGGCAAGACCGAGCCGATCGTGGTGTTCGAGGTGCTGGGCCGCGCGGGCGAGGTCGGCGCGGAAGACCGGGCCAGGGTGACCGCCTTCGAGGCCGCGCTGGCGAAGCACGACGCACGCGACTTCAAGGGCGCGCTGGCTGGCTTCGAGGCCCAGGCCGGGACCGATCCGCCCTCCAAGGTCTATGCGGAACGGTGTAAAGGATACTTGGAGGCGCCGCCGCCGGCCGGATGGCAGGGCGAGTTCGCGCTGAAGACGAAATGACGTGACGGAACAAGCACTTAAGGGAGCGGGATATGGGCAGGCCGCTGAAGGATTGGGGCGCAACCCTGGTGGATCGCAGGTCGATCCTCGGCGGCGCGGCCGCGGCCGGCGCGGCGCTGGCCGCAGGTCCGGCGCTGGCGCAGATTCCCGGCCTGCCCGGTGGCTTCCCCAGCCTGCCGTCCGGCCCCGGCGGGACCGACCTTTCGGCGATCGCGGGCCAGGTGTTCGGCGTGCTGCAGAAGATGCAGTTCACCGAGGCCGACGAGATCGCCATGGGCCAGAGCTACTATGACCGGTTCATCGACCAGTCCGGCGGGGTGTACAACTCGCAGATGGACCAGGAGGCGCTGCGCGATTTCGCGAAGCCGGTGTTCGCCACCACCAAGCGCCCGGGCCTGCCCTGGGACATCGTGCTGATCGACAACGATACGGTGAACGCCTGGGCCCTGCCCGGCGGCAAGGTGGCGGTCCACAAGGGGCTGATCCGCTATGTGGCGACGCCCGAGGAGCTGGCCGCCGTGCTCAGCCACGA
>JAFEDM010000140.1 GCA_018241625.1 Pseudomonadota bacterium
CCCCATGGCCTTCGCCGCGCCGAGGGTGGCGGTCTGGATCGCCGCCATCGGCGGCAGGCCGGCCGCCACATAGAGTTCCAACTCCCGGTCCAGGCCATAGCCGATCAGGTTGGTGTCGCTGCCGGCGATGATCGGCACGCCCGCGTCGTAGAGCGCCTTGATCACCCTGAGGTTGGCCGCCGTGCGTTCGCGATAGCGAGCTGGTTCGGTGTCGCTGCCCATGGCGTCGAACTTGGAGGCGAGGGTGAAGGGCGCGTCCTCCAGACCGGGCTCGAAGGCGGCAGCGTGGATCGCATGCGGATGGCCGCCCATTTCGCCCCAGCCGACGGTCGGATCGATCACGATCCGACGATCCTTCAGCATATCGATCAGCCGCTTTGCGCGACCTCCTGCCAAATCGAGAGGTTCCGTCGAACCTTTCGGCCGCATGGCCTGGGTCACGAATTGCAGGTGGTTGATCTGGTCCATGCCGTCCTCGATGCCGCCGAAGGCGTCGACCGCCGCGGGGACGTGGCCGGTGACGGTGAGGCCTCGGCGATGCGCCTCGACGCTGATCGCCTTCAGCACATCCGGCTTGATCTGGGTGTAGACCTTGATCTGCTGGAATCCCGCGTCGGCGTATCGGTCCACGGCGGCGACGCCGTCCGCCGGCGTCTCCGCCTCGACCTGGCCAAAGCCGATGAGGCCGCCCGAGTCGATCAGCCCGGCCAGCAGCAGGCGAGGGCCCAATGCCCCTCGTCGGCCGATCCTGTCGCGCACCGCCGTCAGGAAGCCGAACTCGCCGCCGCAATCCCGGGCCGTGGTCACGCCGGCCGCCAGCAGGGCCGGGCCGAACTCGACGCCCGAATAATGCGAGTGCATCTCCCAGAGGCCCGGCAGCAGCGACTGGCCCTCCGCGTGGATCACCTTGATCCCGGCGGGCAGGACGACCGCGCTGCGCGGGCCTGCGGCGACGATCTTGCCGCCCCGGACCACCACGGCCGCGTCGGCGACGGCCGGCGCGCCTGTTCCGTCGATCAACCGCGCGCCGACGATGGCGAACGCGCCCGACGCTTCCGGGCGCACCTGGCGGCCCATGGCGTCCAGCAGCGCCATCTCCTGCCGCACCCCCGCCTTCACCAGCTGGTCGAAGGCCGGCTTGTAGGGCTCCAGGACCTGTTCGACCGGCAGGCCGCCGGCGAAGGTCATCAAGGCGGCGAGACGACCCCGGCCGTCCATCCAGGCCACCTGACGGCCGAACATCAGTCCGCCGACGGTGTAACGGGTGAGGGCGACGACCCGTCCGCCGACCCTGATCTTGTCGGCGCCGACGCGCTGGATTTCCGCCGGCGAGGCGTCGCCGCTCGCGCGGATCACCGGCAGTCGCGCAGGCGCGCCATGCGCGCGCCAATAGCGGATCATCGCGCCTTCCAGGGCGGCCGGCGGTGTCGGGTAGATGGGGAAGGCGGTGGACGGCGGCTTGAAACTGCGCCGGCCGGCCGGCTCTTCCACGGTGGCCACACCGTCAGTGACGGCGGTGCGCCACACCTCGCCGGCGGGCGCGCCGTCACGCGTCTGCGCCAGACGGTGCGGGGCGCCGTCCGGGCCGGTCGTCAGCGCCCAGGAGCTGGCCCGCACCGAGCCCCGGTCATTGAGGCTGGCGCGGATGCTCAGCGTCTGGCCCCCGCCGCCGGCCGGCGTCAGGTCATAGGTCTCCGAGCCCACCTCGTGCAGCAGGAGATAGGTGGCGTAGCGCCCATGGTCGGCGGCGACCGACGGGGCGGCAAGCAGCATGGCGGAGAGCAGGGTGACGAGGAGGCGCATGGAGACGGACCTTGACTGGATCGGATCCCCAGGCTGCGCATGCCCGAGCCAGCGCGCAAGATGTCAGCGCTTGCCTCGGAATTCCTGCAGCGGGATCGGCTCATCCTGCTTGGGCGGCAGCATCTCGACGTCTTCGCCGATAGCGTCGCTGGTGCTCGTCACCTCGGGTGCGCTCGAGGTCATGAAGGTGAATTCGTAGGGGTCGAGCGGCCGGCCGGCGAGGCTGATCAACTGAGCGGTCGGCGGATCGTTGCTCATCCGCACGCCATACTGGCTGTTGGGCTCGACGTGGCAGAGCGTGCGGATCGTCTTGCGATCGAAGCTCAGCAGCCAGATCTGCCGGTCCTGGTTGCACGGCGCGCGCAACCGGCCCATGCGCAGGAAGAAGCCCTTGCAGCTCATCGGCTCGTCGAAGGTGACGCGCAGGTAGAGCAGGCCCGGCCGGACCGTTTCGCCATGGGCTGGAAAGGTCGAGACCACGTGCGGCAGCGGCGTCAGCGGGTCGCGCTTGGGCTCCAGACATTCGGCATGCGGGATGACGGTCAGTTCGTCGGTCGACGGCGTCGGCGGTTCGGCGGCCGGCTGATAGGCCGAAGCCTGCACAGGCGCCGCCAGGATAGCCGCGATGAGGACGATGGCCTTCACGGGACCTCCGTTCGGCTCAGCGGGGAACAGGTTCGATCCGCCCAGCGCGTCGGTCAAGCCTCGGGACCTGGGCGCGAAAGCGATGGATATGCGCCGGAGGGGACATCCTCGAACGCATATCCAGTTATCGCCTAAGGAAGATTATCGGAAATTCTTAGAGCGCACTCCTGGGTTCGACTACTTCGGCTTGACGAACTTGTAGACGAACTGGTCGGTCTGCCCCCGGATGTCCTTGGCGAACACCATCTTGCTGTGATCATCCGCCGGGTTCGCCAGGACCTTGCTCTCGCCCGCGAACTTGAAGCCGGCGGCGGTCACATCGGCCTTCACGCGCGCCGGATCGATCCGGTGGATCGATTCGGTGACGCCCATGTCCGCGCCGGCCGCCGCGGCGTGGTCCACGATCACATATTCGCCGCCGGGCTTCAGTGCCGCGAACACCTGCTTGTTGAACCCGGGCACGTCGGCCGGACCCATGAACTTGTCATAGAGGTCATGGTAGTTCTGGCGGATGAACACCGCGTCCAGGCCCTTCGGCAGGTCCATGGCGTTGGTTGGCGGCGACGTCACCTCGATGTTCTTGTCCGGCGCCGCGGCCGCCAAGGCCTGGACGCCGGTCAGCGCGGTCGGGTGCGCCTTGACCACCTCGGCGGTCTGCACGGCGTAGACCTTGCCCTTCGGCCCCACGGTCTGGCTGAACAGCCGCGTGAACTTGCCGGGCACGATGTCGGCGACCTTGTCGCCGGCCTTCAGGCCCATGAACTTCACGATCTCCGGCCCCTTGAGCGACGAGTCGCTCACCGCATCCGGCGGCGGGCTGGCTGGCGCCTGGGCCATGACGGCGACAGGCGAAGCGCTGAGCGCGAGCAACAGGCCCAACGCGGCGGCGGTATGGAGCTTCATGCGGATATCCTC
>JAFEDM010000141.1 GCA_018241625.1 Pseudomonadota bacterium
AGGCGACGCCGATGATCAGCCCCGCCTGCGCCACCCCCAGGTGGAAGGCCCGCTGGAAATAGGGCGGTGCGAACTGGCCGCCGCCATAGCCGCCGAAGCTGACCAGGGTGATGCCCAGCACCATGTTCAGCACCGCCCACTTGCCGAACAGGATCTTGCAGACCGCCCACATCTCGGCCCACTCGCCGCCCTTCTTCAACGTCAGCGGGCGTGGGCTGTCGTGCGTCTCGGCGGTGACGTCCTCGGCCACCTGCGGATGCTGCGCCACTTCCGAGTGGCCGCGCGGCGGCTCCTTGATCAGCAGCTTGATCAACAGGGCGATGATCAGCCCCGGGGCGCCCACCACCACGAAGGCCATCCGCCAGCTGAAGGCGCCGGCGATCCAGCCGCCCAGGATCAGCCCCAGCATCGAGCCCAGCGGGATGCCGAAGGAGTACATCGACAGCGCCGAGGCCCGCTCCTTCGGCGGGAAATAGTCGCTGATCAGCGAATGCGCCGGCGGCGACAGCCCCGCCTCGCCGATGCCCACCCCGAAGCGGCACGCCGCCAGGATGACATAGCTGCCCGCCGACCCGCAGAAGGCGGTGAAGGCCGACCACAGCGCGATCGCCACGGCGATGATGTTCACCCGGCTGGCCCGCTCGGCCAGCCGCGCGATGGGGATGCCCAGGAAGGTGTAGAGCAGGGCGAAATAGAGCCCGCCCAGGGCGCCCAGCTGGGCGTCGGAGATCTTCAGGCTCTCCTTGATCGACTGCCCCAGGATCGAGATGATCGTCCGGTCGATGAAGCTGAAGGTGTAGGCCAGCACCAGCAGGAACAGCACCAGGCGCTTGTAATTGGCGCTGTAGACGGGCGCTGCGCCCGGCGCGGCGCGCGCTCCCTCATCGGCGGTCGTGGCAGTCATTGAGCGCTTCCCCCGAAGCTTGCTGTGGCCGCCGGCTGTGGATTTGCCGGCGGGCGTTGTGGTTGCGGGGGAGGTTAGGAGAGAGGTGGGGTCTGGGGAAGGGGGAAGTCGGATTCTGACCCGGCGGCGCCGGGCAGGGGCGTTCGGTGCTGCACGTCTATACGAAGAAGTTCGTCTGCGGCGGCGACAACGAGGCCAGCGGGCGCTGGTGCGCGGAGCCCGCGCGGCATCTCTATTCGATGGCGCCGGGGGGCGATAAGTCGCCGATGGCCGGCGAGCGGCTGCCGGCTCCGGCGGTGATCCGCGAGCCGGAGAGCACCTGGGGCCCGGACGGGCTGGGCGAGGCGCGCGGCGGGGCGGTGGAGGTCGAGGAGGAGTTCGACGGGCCCGAGGGGGCCGACGACGGGTGGGACGATTATCTCTGAGGGCGCGGGGCGCCCCCTATCCGACCTGCTTCGCAGGCCACCTTCTCCCGCGAGGGGAGAAGGGTTCCGACGGAGTCAGGCGTTGGCGGGATCAGACGCCGGCGATCTGGCGCTGGCGTTCGGCGCGGGATTCCTCGGCCTCGGCGAGCGCGGTCCAGCGGTCGGCGGAGGCCTGGTGCTGTTCGCGGGCGTGGTCGAGGACGCAGGCCTCGGCGGCGGCCGTGGAGCCGGCGGCGAGGGCGCGGTATTCGGCGGCCTTGATGTCGTACTTGCTCTGGGTCACGCGGTCTCCTTCGACAAGGTGAAGCCCCTGTCCTGTAAGGGAAGCCTGGCCGGGGCCGAACGGTTCCGCTCGGCCCCGGCCAGATGACGATCGCCCGTGGGTCAGTCGGCGGCCTGGAGCTGGCCGGCCGAGGTCTTGCCGCTGCGCGGGTCCTTCTCGAGCTCGAAGCCGATCTTCTGGCCTTCGCGCAGGTCGCGCAGGCCGGCGCGTTCCACCGCCGAGATGTGCACGAAGACGTCAGCGCCGCCCTGGTCGGGCTGGATGAAGCCGAAGCCCTTGGCGCCGTTGAACCACTTCACTGTGCCGGTTTGCATATGTCGTCCCTTTCCGGACATGAGGTCTCGCGCCCGGGATCGGGCGGGAGGTCAAATTTTCGGAGAGGGTCGGGCGTCAATTCCGGCGAGGACTATTTGTCGTCGTCGGGAGGGCAGGCGAGCCAAAACGAGATTTGATCTGCCTAATCTGGCACGCGGGCGGCGGAAAATCAAGGAATCTCCGGGAAATACTGCGGCGGGCGCGCGCTTTGAGACGCCGCATGCTCCGTGCGGAATGGCCGCTCAAGCCATGGGCTTAAGGGTAGGTGTTGTCAGGGTTGGGGTCTGGCGTGGGTGCGGGGCCTGGGCCTAAGCTTCCTGGCCGGCGCCCGGGAGAGGCGCGGCTTCGGGAGGCTCAAGATGAAATCCTATTTCGTGGCGTGCGCGGCGCTGCCGCTGATGCTGGCCGCCTGCGACAAGGCCGCGGCGCCGGCGGTGGATCCGGCCAAGGAGACGGCGGCGATCCAGAAGCAGATCGACCTGTTCAACGCGTCCATCAAGGCGGGCGACGTGGAGAAGGCGATCTCGGTGGAGGCGGCCGACATCCACGGGTTCGGCGGCGGGCCGGACGTGACCAGCGCCTCTGAGGACCTGAAGCAGACCAAGGAAGCCACCCACGACCCGAACTATGGGCTGGTGGTGAAGGCCGACCATATCGAGGTCGCCAAGTCCGGCGACATGGCCTGGGGTTACGGCGCCTGGGACGCCACCGCCTCGGACAAGGCCGGCAAGCCGGTGAAGGCGAACGGCCACTGGGTGGCGGCCTGGCGCAAGGACGACCAGAGCCGCTGGAAGCTGGCGGCGGTGAGCAACGCCAACGCCTGGCCGGGCGCCGCGCCGGCGAAATAGGCGCCGCGGAAGACGGGGGCTTCGTGGCGGTCTCGCGCCCGTTTCGGTGTCCGGTCGCGGGGCCGCGGCGCGCTCGGCGGGCAGGGGCGCCTATATAGGCAATAGACAGCCGCAGGGGCGTCGGCTCATGTCAGACTGCGGATTTCATTCGCTAAATTCAGGGTTGTGTGTTCGTCGAACAAAGATTCCCCAATTAGGGGAGTGTGTTTGACGGGGCCTGGAATGCGGCGTGACGATGGAAATCCGTAAGTCACGATGAGGCTGGGGACATGAAGACGACCAACCGGAAAATCCGCTTTCTGAGCGTGGCGGCGAGCGCCGCGATCCTGACCGCCGCGGTGGCGGCGCCACAGGCGGCGTCCGCCGCGATGGCGCTGACCTCGAACGGCACGACCCTGGGGTTCACCCTCTCGACCTTCGCCAGCGGCATCCCGCAGTCGCCGCCCTACGCGGCCTGGGGCAGCGCCATCCTGGCGAACGGCAATGTGGTGATGAACGGCTACAATTCGTTCGGCCAGACGGTGAACTATGTCTGGGCCGACGTGGACGGTCAGACGCCGGGATCGGCGCTGTCGGTCAGCGCCTGGAACGACGGCAATTACGCCTCGGCGCTGACGCGGCTGGGGACCACCGTCTATGGCACCCAGTACGGCAGCGGCCCGGGCACGGTGAACGTCGTGAACTCCGACGGGTCCGTGGGGGCGCTGATCTCCAACATCGGCCGCGGCGGCCTGGACGCCGACGCGGCGCGCAACTCCCTGCTGGTGGCCACCGACTCCGGCCTGGAGGAGATTGACCTTTCCAATTCGGACCCGAACGCCAACCACCGCTATGTCGCCGGGCCTGGCGGCGGGGCGATCGACGGGGTGACCGTCTCGCCGGACGGCCAGACCGCCTATGTGGAGCAGAACGGGGCGATCATCGGCTATCGGATTTCCGACGGCGTGCAGGTGTTCTCGAACTTCGGCACCTCGGCGCCTGACGGCGTGGGCGTGATCCGGTCGGGCGCGCTGGCGGGCAACCTGATCGTCAACACCAACTTCGGCGAGGTGGACATGATCAACGTCACCACCAACGCCCTGACGGTGATCGCCAGCGGCGGCTCGCGCGGCGACTATGTGGGCTTCGACGGCTCCAATGGGACGCTGTTCCTGTCGCAGGGCGACAGCTTGCTGCGGCTGGGCCTGACGGGCGGCGACATCGGCGGCGGCGGCGGCCCGACGGTGCCGGAACCGGCGACCTGGGCGCTGATGCTGCTGGGCTTCGGGGCGATGGGCGCGACCTTGCGCCGGCGCCGCGCCGCCATGGCGGCCGCCTAGAGCCGCGCGGCCAGGGCGAGGGCCTGGTCCGCCGCGGCGGCCAGGCTCTCGGCGGTGACCTCGGACAGGTCCAGGCGGCCCAGGCCGCGGCGCGTCTCCCGGCGGGCGGCGCGGGCGTAGGCCGGGTCGTAGTGGGCTTC
>JAFEDM010000142.1 GCA_018241625.1 Pseudomonadota bacterium
AGCGCCGCCAGGGCCCCGGCCAGGCCGACGCGACTTTCGGCGGCGGAGGGCTGCAGGTCGGACGCCCGCGCGAACGCTTCCGCCGCGCCCGGCCAGTCCGCCAGTTCCCGGCGCACCGTCGCCAGGTTGTGCCAGGCGGGCGCGAAGTCCGGCGCGGTCGCGACGATCGCCTCCAGCCGGCCGCGGGCGCGCTCCAGCCGGCCCTGGTTGAGGTCGATCACCGCCAGCGAATAGGGTGCGCGCAGATCGCCCGGGACGTCCCGCGCCAGCCGGCGATAGACCTGGGCGGCCGCCTCGAGCCGCCCTGCGCGGTAGTGGGCCGCGGCCTCGTCCAGGGCGCGTGAAAAGGCGACCGGATCCGCGGACCCGGACGACGACCCGCGCCGCCCGCCCCGCAAACCCGGCCGTTGGGAGGATGTCATCGGCTGCCGGGTCCGGGCTGTCCGCTCATGCGACCATGCTATCGGCCGCACGGGAGACGCGCCATATCGGGCCCGCAGGGTGGCCGGCGCGCGCCCCTGAGGACGCGCGCCCGACGCCTACTGGAAGCGGTACCGGACTTCGACGCCGTAGGTCCGCGGCGGGATCAGGCCCAGGTTGCTGATGATCGCTTCCGAGGTTCCAGCGGTCGGAACACCGGCGGCGCGCAGCAGCGAACCGGTCTGGCGGTCGTAGCCCTGGCGGTCGAAGGCGTTGTTCACGAAGGCGATCAGGTCATAGCGACCCTTGGCGTCCTTGAACGTCGCCCGGAAGTTGGCGATGTCGTAGGACGGCGCCAGCGCATAGGGCCGGTTGAACAGCGACCCGTAGGTCGAGTCCTTCCAGATGTAGCTGGCGGACAGGATCAGCTTCCCGGGCTCGAAGTTCCAGCTGTAGAGCGCGTTGGCCGAGAACTTGTTCGGCGGCGATTCCGGCAGCTTCGCGCCCTTCAGGTTCTGCGTCGCCGGCGTCGCGACCGTGCCGGCGGCGCTGAACACCGCAGCCTGGCACCCCGTGGTGTTGGCGCCCGGCTGGCTCGCCGCAGGATCCACCGTGTCCTCGATGCAGCCCCCGGGGTTGGAGACCTCCGCGTTCAGGTGGGAGTACTGGGCGCTCAGGGTCAGGTCGTCGGTCGGCCGCCAGACCCCCTCCAGCTCCACGCCCGAGATATGCACCGTGGGGAGGTTGAAGAGCGCCGACGAGATCAGGCCCTGGGCGTTCTGCACGCTGAGCGGGATCTGGTCGTTCTTGTAGTCATAGTAGAAGGCCGCGGCGTTCACCGTGAGCTGACGGGCGATCGTCTTCTTCAGGCCGACTTCGAAGGCGTCCACCGTCTCCTTGTTCGTCTCCGGATTGGCGGCGATCGTGAAGGTGGTGAAGCCGCCCGCCTTATAGCCTCGGTCGTACTTGGCGTAGACCAGGGTATCGCGGTCGGGGGTCCAGTCGACGTTGACGCCGCCGGTCACCGCGTCCCAGGTCTCGTCCAGGCTACGCTGGGCGTAGCCGGTGGCCGGGTTGATCGTCGTGGGCCCCGCGCCCGGGAACGACTTGTTCAGGGACGCCGCCACCGCGGCGGAGGTCACATCGATCGCCTGGGTGTTGGCCCCGAACGCCGCCGAGTTGAGCCCGGGGATGACGTCGAACTCTTCGAAACGCCACTGTTGCGAGCCGCGCTTGTGGTCCTGGCTGTAGCGCAGGCCGCCCGTCACCTTCCACTGGTCGTTGAACTTGTAGGTCGCCTGACCGAACACCGCGTAGGAATCGTAGGTCAGGTTGGTGCGCGAGCTGGAGATCGCCGGCACCGGATTGGCCGGCGTCGGCTGAAGGGTGGTGGACACGGGGTGAAGCAGCTGGCTCTGGTTGGGCTCGACCCCGGCCGACACGGGCTGGAAGTACTTCTCGTGATACCAATAAAGGCCGCCGACGTACTGGAACGGCCCGGTCCCGGTCGATACGACGTCGAACTCGTTCGAATAGAATTCGTCGTGCTCCTCGAAATTGGTGAGGGTCGGGCCGGGGTTGATCGCCAGCGGGGCGGTGCAGCCCGAGGCAGGCAGGCCCAGAGCCGGCGAAACCGCCAGACAGGTCGCGCCCGCCGTGGCCGGCCCGGCCACCGAGAAACTCGACAGGCCGGCGTCGGCGCCGCTCACGAAGTTCAGCACATAGCCGAACTTCTGGTAGCCGCCGAGATAGGTCAGGTCGACGCCGGGGGCGTGATAGGTCCAGTTGGTGGCGAAGGCGATGTCCGCCTTTTCCTTGTTGGTGGAGTCGCCGGACTGGATGAAGTCCCGCGGATTGGCCGTCGACGGGTTGTTGCCCGGGAAGTTCGAAGCCACCACCCCGGGGGTCCGTGGCGTGACACTGACCACGGCGGGCGCGCCAGGCGCCGTGCACCCCGCATTGGCCGCGGCCACGCCCGGCAGGCCGCAAAGGCCGAAGAAGCTCGACGGCGAGAAACCGCCGTTGGCCACCAGGCTGATGGGGATCGGGCCCGACACCGCGGTGTCGTGGTAGTTGGTGAAATAGAGGCCGCTGGACAGCATGGCCCAGGCGTCCAGGTGTTCGCCAATGTTGGCGTCGATCTGCGCCTCGACATACTGGCTCTTGCCGCTGTTGCCCTGGGCGACGTCGCCGCCGACCTTGTGGCCGCCGGCCAGGTTGGTGAAGTAGCCGCCGCTCTGGTCGGTGTAGTTCCCGCCCAGGCTAAAGCGGACGTTGTCGCTCAGCGGGCCCGAGACCCGGGCCTCGGCGAACCACTTGTCGTAGTTGGCGTAGCCGGCGCGGCCCTCGGCGACGAACTCCTTGTTCGGCTTCTTCGACACATAGTTGATCGTGCCGCCGTCGGAGTTGGCGCCGTGCAGGGTGTTCTGCGGACCGCGGTCGACTTCGATCGTGTCGATGAACAGGTCCGAGTGCTGCAGGATCGTGTTTGCGTTCGCGCCGTCGTAGATGCCGTTGTAGTAGATGGCCACGGCCGAGGCGACGGCCAGGTTGTCCGTGTTGCGGCCCACGCCGCGCAGGTAGGGACGGTTGTCAATCGAGCTGTAGGACAGGCCCGGCGCATAGTCGGTCAGGTCCTGGATGCTCTGGATGCCGACCAGGGCCCGCTGATCCGCGCCGAAGGCGGTCACCGCAACCGGCACATCCTGCAGGCGCTCAGACCGCTTTTCCGCGGTCACGATCAGTTCAGACAGCGTGCTGCCGGACTCCGCCGATGACGGCGGCGCAGCGGCCGCGGCGGCCGCGGCGGCATGGGCCTGAAATGAGGCCAGGCTCAGAGCGACAGCCATGGCGGTGCCGCCGTAGAGATATCTACGATCAATCATCCCGAGTATCCTCCCTTTGCGTTCCGGCTCAGCTCTCAGGCCAAGTCCTGATGGAACAGTAGGCAATGGCGCCTAGAGGCGGAGCGTACAGACAAGCTACCGGTTGGCAAGGACGGTATTTCGCGGCGGAAACCTTTCCCGCCACAGGGGAACCGAGCGTGGCGCCGAAGAGACATAACGGCGCTCTCCCAACCTTGGCCTTAGAGGCGCCGGATCGTGATGGGCAAACGCCCTTCTTCTGCAAAAAAGCGTTGCC
>JAFEDM010000143.1 GCA_018241625.1 Pseudomonadota bacterium
CCTGAAGGCGCCGGCCGAGCTGCTCTACCTGGGCGGCATCGGCACCTATGTGAAGGCGACCGGCGAGGCCAACGCCGACGTCGGCGACAAGGCCAACGACGCGGTGCGCATCAACGGCGCGGACCTGAAGGTGAAGGTGGTCGGCGAAGGCGCCAACCTCGGCCTCACCCAGGCCGGACGCATCGAGTTTGCGCTCGCCGGCGGCCACGTCGACACCGACGCCATCGACAATTCGGCCGGCGTCGATACGTCCGACCACGAGGTCAACATCAAGATCCTCACCGGCATGCTGGAACGCACCGGCGAGCTGACCCGCAAGAAGCGCGACACCCTGCTGCAGTCGATGACCGACGACGTGGCCCGCCACGTCCTGGCGCACAACTACGACCAGACCCTGGCGCTCTCGCTGATGGAGATGGACGCGTTGGGCGAAATGGCGCCCTACGCCCAGTTCATGGGCGAGCTGGTCCAGGCCGGGCGGCTCGACGTCAATGTCGAGGGCCTGCCCGACGGGCCGGGGATGGCCGAGCGCCTGGCGGCCGGCAAGCCGCTGACCCGGCCGGAGCTGGCGGTGCTGCTGGCCTACGGCAAGCTGGAACTGAAGCGCGAGATCGTGGCCAGCGAGGCGCCGGACGACCCGTTCTTCGAGCGTCTCCTGGAGAACTATTTCCCGAAGCCGATGCGCAAATGGGCGGAGCCCATGCGCCGCCACCGCCTGCGCCGCGACATCATCGCCACCGTCGTCGCCAACGACATCATCAACCGCTGCGGGCCCTCGTTCCCGGCGCGCCTGATGCCGGCGGCCGGCGCGGACGCCCGGGCGTTCACCGCCGGATATGAGGCGGCCAAGGCGGTCCTCGGCGTGCCCGCGCTGTGGGATGCGGTCGCCGCCCTCGACGGCAAGATCCCGGCCGGGGCCCAGATGGCGCTGTTCCGGCGGATCGCCGCGGCCCTGCGCGGCGCCACCTTCTGGCTGGCCCGGCGCGCCGCCCGCGACCGGCTGGACGTGGACGCCCTGGTCAAGGCCTACGGGCCAAGCTTCCAGGGCCTCCTGAAGCTGATGCCGGGCATCCTGTCGCCGATCGAGCAGACCCAGGTGGAGGCGCGGGTGCGCCAGCTCACCGAGGCCGGCGCGCCCGCCGACAAGGCCCGCGCCGCGGCCGTGCTGCAGCCCATGACCATCGCCGGCGACCTGGTCGACCTGGCGGAGGCCTCGAGCTGGCCGCTGGCCAATGTGGCGCGGCTGTACCACGCGGTGGGCGAGGCCTTCGGCTTCGACCGGGTGCGCCAGGCGGCCGGCGCCTACTCGGTCGGCGACACCTTCGAGCGGATGGCGCTTCGCCGCCTGATCGAGGACCTGCTGACCCAGCAGACCGACCTGACGCGGACCATCATGGCCTTCGCAGGCGGCTCGCAGGCCGGCGACACCGCCGACCACGCCACCGACGCGGCCGCGGCCTGGTCGGCGCTTCGGCCCGACAAGGTCGGCGTGGCGCGGCGCACGATCGACGAGATCGAGGCCACCGGCGCGTCCTGGACCTTCGCCAAGCTGACCATCGCCAACGCCGCCCTGCGCGAGCTGGCGGCGGAAGGCGCGAAGCGCAAGCGGTGATCGCGCGGGGGCTCGCGGCCGGCGCACTCGCGGCCCTGGCGCTGGCGGGCGGGCCAGCGTCGGCCCAGTCCCTGCGCACGCTCGACGGCAAGGCGTTCACGCCGGCCGGCGCCGACCGCAAGGTCCGCGCCCTGATGCAGGCGGCCGACGTGAAGGGAATGGCCGTCGCCCTGATCCGTGACGGCCATGTGGCCTATCTGCGCGCCTTCGGCGTCCGCGACGCCCGCGGCCGGCCCCTGACGCCGGACACCGTGATGTACGGGGCCTCCCTGACCAAGGCGACCTTCGCGGTCCTGGTCATGCAGTTGGCGGGCGAGGGCAAGGTGAACCTCGACCGGCCGATCGCCACCTACCTGCCCAAGCCGCTGCCGGATTATCCGAAGTACGCCGACCTCAAGGGCGACGAACGCTGGCGCAGGCTCACGCTTCGCATTCTGCTCGACCACACCTCGGGCTTCGCCAACTGCCGGGGCCTGGAGCCGGACGGGAAGCTGCGCTTCCACCGCGATCCCGGCCGCCGCTACGGCTATTCCGGCGAGGGGATCAACCTCGCCCAGTTCGTGCTGGAGGAGGGCCTGAAGATCGACGTCGCCGCCGAGATGCAGCACCGCATCTTCGACCGCTACGAGATGGCCCACACCGCGCTCACCTGGCGCGACGACTTCGCCGACGATGTGGCCGACGGCTTCCTGGCCGATGGCTCGGTCCAGCCGCACAACCGCCGCCAGAGCTTCCGCGCCGCCGGCTCCATGGACACCACGCCGCGCGACTGGTCGCGGTTCCTGGCCGCCGTGGTGCGCGAGGAGCCCACCGGCCCCGCCGGCATGCGCGAGATGCTGAAGCCGCGTGTCTTCATCGACAGCGCCACCCAGTTCCCCTCGCTGACGGAGGAGACCACCGACGAGAACGACGCCATCCGCCTGGGCTATGGCGTCGGCTGGGGCGTCTACCAGAGCCCGTTCGGCCGCGCCTTCTTCAAGGAAGGCCACGACGACGGGACGCAGAACTATGCGTTGTGCGTGGCGCCGCGCCGCTCCTGCATCCTGATGATGTCCAACAGCGATCATGCCGAAGGCATCATCAAGCCGCTGGTCGAGGCCCTGATGGGCGAGACGGCCCTGCCCTGGAAGTGGGAGGGCTATGTCCCCTACGACCAGGCGCCGGCGGCTAGTGCCGGAACACCCGCACCCCGGTGAAGACCATGGCGACGCCGCGTTCGTCGGCCGCCTCGATCACCGCCTTGTCGCCGATGGAGCCGCCCGGCTGGATCACCGCCGTGCAGCCGGCGTCCGCCGCCTGGATCAGGCCGTCGGGGAAGGGGAAGAAGGCCTCCGACGCGCAGGCCGAACCCTTGAGGTCGAGGCCGAAGTCGGCGGCGCGCAGGGCGGCGATCCGCGCCGAGTCCTTGCGGTTCATCTGCCCCGCGCCGACGCCCAGGGTCTGGCCGTTCCGCGCATAGACGATGGCGTTCGACTTCACGTGCTTGGCGATGGTGAAGGCGAACAGCATGTCGCGGATCTCGGTCTCGGTCGGCGCGCGCTTGGTCACCACCTTGAGATCGGCCGCGGTCAGCCGCGCGTCGTCGCGGCCCTGCACCAGGAAGCCGCCGGCCACCGACTTGAAGGTCAGGCCCTTGGCGAGCGGGTCGGGCAGGCCGTCGGTGGTGAGCAGCCGCACGTTCTTCTTTTTCTTGAACAGCTCCAGGGCGTCCTCGTCCACGCCGGGCGCGATCACCACCTCGGTCAGCAGCTTGAGGATCTCTTCGGTCGTCCGGGCGTCGAGCTTCTGGTTGAAGGCGATGATGCCGCCGAAGGCGCTGACCGGATCGCAGGCCAGGGCCCGCTCATAGGCCTCCAGCACCGAACCGCCCGTCGCCACGCCGCACGGGTTGGCGTGCTTGATGATCGCGCAGGCCGGCCCGGCCTTGGGGTCGAACTCGGCGATCAGCTCGAAGGCCGCGTCGGTGTCGTTGATGTTGTTGTAGCTGAGCTCCTTGCCTTGCCACAGCTTGGCGGTCGCCACGCCGGTGCGCGGGTTGGGGAACCTGTAGAAGGCCGCCGCCTGGTGCGGGTTCTCGCCATAGCGCATGGTCTGGACCAGCTCGCCGGCGAAGCTCTTGCGCTGCGGCCATTCCTCGCCCAGCGCTTCGGCGAACCAGGTGGAGATGGCGCTGTCGTAGGCCGCGGTGCGCGCATAGGCCCGCGCCGCCAGGGTCTTGCGCAGAGACAGCGGGGTGGTCCCGTCGTTCGCTTCGGCTTCCGCGATCACCGCCTGGACGTCGCCGATCTCGGTGCAGACGCAGACGTAGCCGTGGTTCTTGGCCGCCGAACGGATCATCGCCGGCCCACCGATGTCGATGTTCTCGACGGCGGTCGCGTAGTCGGCGCCGGAGGCTACGGTCGACTCGAACGGGTAGAGGTTCACATAGATCAGGTCGATGCCGCCGATCCCGTGCTCGGTCATGGCCTTGGCGTGCTCGGGCGCATCGCGCACGCCCAGCAGGCCGCCGTGGACGATGGGGTGCAGGGTCTTGACGCGCCCGTCCATCATCTCCGGGAAACCGGTGAGCTCGCTGATGTCCTTCACCGGCAGGCCGGCGTCGGCGATGGCCTTGCGGGTCCCGCCGGTGGAGACCAGCTCCACGCCCATGGCGGCGAGCGCCTTGGCGGCGTCGATCAGGCCGGTCTTGTCGGAGACCGAGATCAGGGCGCGCTTCAGCGGCGCGCGGTCAGGGGCTTGGGGGAAATCGGGGGCTGCGGGCACGGCATTCTCCTCTGAGGTTGAGAGACATGCCCAGGCGCGCGGCTAGAATATGGTCCCGCGCTCCCCGGTGGTCGCCCACCTCGAAATCGCCAGTCACGCGGAATGCTGGCGGCTTAGGCCGCGCCTTCTTCGACGTCAACCGGAGCCGGCGCCGCGGCGCCTTCCACGATGCGCGACTCCACGCGGTCGTGCGCCGGCGAGAGCTTCCAGCGCAGCTTGGCGCCCCCGTCCAGCCGGGCCTGGCCGCGCAGCACGATCTGCTGGCTGTGCCGCGCCTGGCCGTCCGCCAGCACCACCGAGGGCTCCAGGCTCACGTCCAGGGCGTCGTTGCGCAGCCACCAGCCGGCCTCCTCGCCCTCGGCCTTGATCAGCACGCTCTTCTTGTCGCGCGCGATAAGCGCGCTGACCTGCGGCGCGAGGTGGAAGCGCACCACGAAGGGGATGAACCGCCGGCCTTCGGCGCCGCCGCGCTGGCGCAGCGGGATCAGCGAGTCCTCGCCGCGCACCTCGTCGGTCTCGCCGTTCAGATAGAGCTTGCGCTTGTGGATCAGGCCGTAGCGGTAGACCCAGCCGTCCTGCGCGGCCTCCAGCCACTGGGCGCCGGGCTCCACCTGCCGGTTCACCTCGGTCACCGCATAGGCGTCGCGCAGACGCGGGCCCAGCACCTGAGCCGGGAAGGCGGCCAGGGGCGAGCCGCAGGCGGTCTCGCCCAGGCAGGCGCAGGAGGCGGCGTCGGCCAGGCGCAGGGCCTGCGGTCCGCCGGTGGTCGGCGACCAGCCCGATCCCACCACCAGGCGCTTGCCGCCCGCCAGCATCTCCAGCGCCAGCGGCTGGCCACAGGCCGCCAAGCTCCAGGCGCCAGTCGCGGGGCCGTCGGCGTCGACCATGACCTGCAGCGCCCGGCCCTCGATCCGGTGATAGCCGCCGCAGGAGGGCGGCAGCTCGCGCTCGCCCGCCACGTCCCCGGCCCGCGCCGCGGCGACATAGTGCGCATCGAGCCCCTCGCCGCCCTGGAAGGCCGCCAGCCGCCCGTCGGCCAGGGTGAAGAACCGCACCGCCCCGGCCAGCCGGTCCAGCGCCTGCATCATCTCCCAGGGCGCGGCCACGCCCAGCTGGGCCAGGGCGTCGTCCAGGGTCTGAAGGTCGAAGAACAGTTCCAGCGCCGCCTGCGGGCTGCGGCTGGCATGCGAGCCGTCCGGCTTCACCGCCGCCGCCAGCCGCCGGGGCAGCCGCTTCAGCGCCTTGTCCAGCAGCGCCTCGCCGGCCCGTCCGCCCAGCGCCGCGCCGGCGACGGCGGCCACCACCGCCCGCTCCGCCGCCCGCATCGGGCCGTCGTCAAGGCTGAGCAGATAGCGCGCCTGCCGCGCCAGGTCGGCGCCCAGCTGGTCGGCTTCGGCGTCGGAGGCCGGCCCGATCAGGGCGGCGATGGCGCAGGCCTGGTTGAAGGTCCGCCGCTCCAGCACCCGCGGTTCCCAGGCGAAGCGGTTCCACTCGCCGAACAGCCGCCGCCAGGCGAGCGTCAGGCGCAGCGCTTCCCAGGCGCCCGGATCCCCATGCGCGTTCAGGTCCTTCAGCCAGCCGAAACCATGCAGGGCGGCCGCGAACCTTCGGCTGGGGCTCGGCCGGTCCCAGGGATCGCCGCGCGGCCCCATGGCGAGCGTCTCGCCGCCCAGCACGAAGCCGCCGGCCAGGATGCGCCGCCCGGCCTCCGGGTCCGCCGGACGCAGGTCGCGCGGCCGCGCCGCCAGCCCCTCCGGCTCCGGCCGGTCTAGCAGCGCCTGGTTGAAGGCCGAGGACCGCCACTCGACGCCCGGCCGCTTCAGCGCGCCCACCAGGGCGGCGTAGAGCGGATAGCCGATGGAGGCTCGATCGAGGAGGCGGGAAAAGGCCGACGCGGGCATCGGCGGCCCCGTCAGGCGCTACGCAAGGCGGCGATGTTGGCGGCGTAGGCCGAGGGCCCGCCCTTGAACACCGCCGTCCCCGCCACCAGCGCCGTGGCCCCGGCGTCGAGGCACAGCCGCGCCGTCTCCGGCGTCACCCCGCCATCGACCTCCAGCGGGATGTCGCGGCCGGTCTCGTCGATCATCTTCCGCAGCGCCGCGATCTTGGGCAGCTGCGAGGGCATGAACTTTTGGCCGCCGAAGCCGGGGTTGATCGACATCACCAGGATCTGGTCGACGTCGTCCATCATCCAGCGGATCACCGAGGGATCGGTCGAAGGGTTGAACACCACGCCGGCCCGCGCGCCCAGCTTGCGGATGTGCTGCAGGCTGCGGTTCAGGTGCGGTCCGGCCTCCGGATGGATCAGGAGGCTGTCGGCGCCCGCCTCGCGGAACGCCTCGAGGTAGGCGTCGACGGGGGCGATCATCAGGTGGACGTCGAGCGGGACCTTGGCGTGGCGCTTCACCGCCTTCACCACATCCGGCCCGATGGTGATGTTCGGCACGAAGTGGCCGTCCATGACGTCGACATGCAGCCAGTCGGCGCCGGCCGCCTGCACCGCCTCGACCTCCTCGCCGAGCTTGGCGAAGTCGGCCGACAGGATCGAGGGCGCGATGATCGGGGTGCGGGCCATGTTGCGGACTTAAACTGATCCGCCCCTAACGCCCAGAGGTGAGCGCCGGCGCCGTCAGCCCTTGCGGAACCGCGCCACGTAGAAGCCGTCGGTCCCGCCGCTCAGGTGATGCGGCAGGATCCGCAGCGTCCCATCGGGACGCACGCTCGCCGCAGGCGCGCCGCCTTCTCCAGCGGCGATGGGCTCCAGCTTCACGTCCGGATGCCGCGACAGCGCCGCCGCGACCTGCCCCTCGCCCTCCTCGGGCTCCAGCGAGCAGACGCAGTAGACCAGCCGTCCGCCCGGCTTCACACGCGCCACGGCGGCGTCGATCAGCTTGGTCTGCACGGCGGCGAGGCCGGCGATGTCCGAGGGCTTGGCGGCCCACAGCACGTCCGGGTGCCGGCGGAAGGTGCCGGTGGCCGAGCACGGCGCGTCCAGAAGAACCGCGTCGAAGGCCCGCTTGTCGGCCCAGGCGGCCGCATCGGCCTGAACGACCTCCGCTTCGAGCCCGGTGCGCGCCAGGTTCTCGCCCACCCGCTTCAGCCGCGAGGGCGAGCGGTCGACGGCGGTGACCGCAGCGCCGGTCGCCGCGAGCTGCAGGGTCTTGCCGCCGGGCGCGGCGCAGAGGTCGAGCGCGCTCTGGCCGGGGCCGAGGCCCAGCAGCCGCGCAGGGATCGCCGCCGAGGCGTCCTGCACCCACCAGTCGCCCTCGGCGAAACCCGCCCGGGTCGCGACATCGCCGCGCCGGGCCGAACGCAGGGTTCCGCCGGCCAGCACCTCGCCCTCGAGCTCGGCGGCCAGGGCCGCGGCGCGGGCTGGATCCTTGAACGACAAGTCGGTGGCGGGCTCTTCGGCGATGGTCGCGGCGACGGCGCGAGCTTCGTCGACCCCGAAGGCCGCGCGCCAGCGAGCGGCCAGCCAGGTCGGCGCCAGCAGGTCCGGATCGTCCAGGGCCACGGGCTCGCGGGTGAAGCCGCGCAGCACGGCGTTGACCAGGCCCTTGAAGGTCTCTCCGCCCTTTTGACGGGCGACCAGGTCCACCGAGGCGCCGACCGCGGCGTGCGGCGGGGTCTTCAGCACGGCGAGCTGGGCCAGGCCCAGGCGCAGGACGTTCACCACCCGCTCCGGCGGCGGCTTCTTCAGCCGCGCCTGCAGGACGGTGTCGATGGGCCCGAGGTGGCGCAGGGTCGCCATCACCAGGGCGCGGGCGAAGGCGCGGTCGCGGGCCGGCAGGGCGGCCAGCGAGGGGTGGTTCAGCCCCTCGTCGAGGCCGGAACGGCCGCTGAGCGCAGCGGCGAGCAGGTCGAGGGCGGCGGCGCGGGCGGGAAGCCCCGCCGCGTCGGAAGGTGCGATATCGGTCACGGCGCGCGGCGTGCCCGCATCGGGCCGCGATAGCAAGCAGTTTGCGGCCCAGGCCCACCGGGCCTACATCGAGGCTCATGGAAGATCTCCCGCCCAACGCCAACCCCGAAAAGCCGCTGACGCCGGCCGCCCGCCGCGCCCTGGAAGAAGCCGCCGCCCGCCACGCCGCCGAGGCTGAGGCCACCGCCACCGGCGAACAGGGCGGCCCGAAAGGCCTCGAGCCCACCCGCTTCGGCGACTGGGAACGCAAGGGCATTGCGGTCGACTTCTGACCTTCCTTTCCCGCTGAAGGCGGGAGAGGGGGACCACTCGCCGCAGAGCGAGTGGTGGAGAGGGCGAGCCCCATCCACGATCCATCTCCGCACACGGGATGACCGAACCGTCCTGCGGCCGCTCTCCCTTTCCACCATTGGCTCCGCGTCCGGCTGTCGCCGGTCTCGGCCAACGGTCCCCCTTTCCCGCCAAGCGGGAAAGGAAGGTCATCCCGCCTGGGCCATCTCCGCCGCCACGCGCAGGGCCGCGGCCTGCGGGTCGTTGGCCGCGGTGATCGGCCGGCCGCAGACGATGTGCGAGGCGCCGGCGCGCAGGGCCTCCAGCGGCGTCGCCGCCCGCGCCTGATCGTTCTTCGCCGACCAGTCCGGCCGCACGCCGGGCGTCACCACCAGGAAGTCCTTGCCGCCCAGCTTGCGGGCCAGCTCGGCCTCCTGCGGGCTCGCCACCACGCCCGCGCAGCCGGCGGCGATCGCCTGGTGGATGCGCCGCTCGACCAGCGCCCGGGCGGTCTCGGCGTAGCCCATGTCCTTCAGGTCCGCGTCGGTCAGGCTGGTCAGCACCGTCACCGCCAGGATCTTCAGCGACGAGGCGCCCTTGCCGCGCACCGCCGCGGCCATCACCTGCGGCTCGCCGTGGACCGTGAGGAAGTCGCAGCCGGAGCCGGCCAGCGCCGCCGCCGCTCGCTGCACCGTCGTGCCGATGTCGTGCAGCTTCCAGTCGATGAACACCTGCTTGCCCTGGGCCTTCAGCTCCCGGGCGAGCGTCATGCCGTCGCTGGCGAACAGTTCCAGCCCCACCTTGTAGAAGCTCACCGTGTCGCCCAGCGCGGTCACCAGCGCCCGAGCCTCCTCGACGGTCGGCACATCCAGCGGGACGATCAGGCGGGGATCGGCTTTAACGGGCGCGTCGGCGAGCAGGGCTTCGGCCATGGCGAAGGCTCCGGGCATGAGGGCGCACAGCTGGGGGTTCAGCGGGCGCGGCGATTTGGGCTAAGACCTGGGCATGATCCATTGGGACTTCGCGGTCAACTTCTTCGTCGCCTTGTTCGCGCTGCTCGACCCGGTCGGCAACGTGCCGGTGTTCCTCGCCTCCACCGCGGGCGCCACCAGCCGCGAGCGCGTGCAGATCGCCTTTGTGATCTCGCTGTTCGTGATGGGCTTCCTGGTCTTCTTCTACTTCTCGGGCCTGGCGCTGCTGACCTTCTTCGGCATCTCCATGCCGGCCTTCCGCATCGCCGGCGGCGTGATCCTGTTCGTGCTGGGGCTGAAGATGGTCAACGACGACTTCACCGCCGGCTTCGCCGACGCCGCCGAGGCCACGGCCGGGGACAGTCGCGGCTACATCGGCCGCAACATCGAGCGGCTGATCGTGCCTTTCGCCATGCCGCTGCTGATCGGCCCGGGCGCGATCTCCACGGTGATCATCTACGCCAGCCAGGCCCGCGAGTACGGCCTGCCGGGCACGGCGCTGGGCATCGGGGCCATCGTCGCCGTCTCGGTGGCGACCCTGCTGTCCTTCCTGGCCACGCCGCTGATCAGCCGCCTGCTGGGCAAGATCGGCCTGTCGGTGATCGTCCGTGTCCTGGGCCTGATCCTCTGCGCCATGGCCGTGCAGTTCCTGTTGGCCGGGATCGCCGATTCCACCCACGGCCTGATCCGGCCGGAGGCGGCGGCCCCCTACGCGAAGTGACGATCTGGGCTACGCCTTCCGGAATCGCGGCCCCTGTGACGCCATGAGCGCGAGCGCCCAGTCGTCGGGGATCATCTTGGTCAGCGCCGCGATCGCCTTGTTCGGCGCGCCGGGCACGCAGATCGGCCGATTGGCCTCCACCGCCTCGTAGCCGGCCGCCGCCACCTCG